>JALOKS010000062.1 GCA_025456385.1 Thermoanaerobaculales bacterium
TGGTCGCGCTTGTGGTTGCCCGTCTCGGCGGAGCTCGCATCGGCCACGATCTCGCCGTCCGCGAGGCCGGTTGCGGGATCCACGCTGAGTGTGCCGGAGGTCAGGCGGAGGCTGCCGTGCACCGTGTGCAGGGTCGCACCGAGGCTGAACCGGACCTGTGTGCGGGCTGGGTCGAGCTCGATCTCGAGCCCGGATGCGGCCGCCGGCGCAGTGCCGAGAGCCGCCATGGCGATGACGGCAACGGCGAGCCGGCGCGCGCGTGCCGTTCTCACAAGCCGATCCTCAGCAGCGTTCGCAGGTTCACGAGCGGGTCGTTCACCGCCTCGGCGGCCGGCGGCCGCCGCACCGACAGCGGGCTGTAGAAGAGCTCGACGCCGAGCGCCGTGCGCCCACCGAGGGCCCAGGAGGCGCCGGCGGTGGCCGACCAGGTCCAACCGTCCGCGAGGAGCAGGCTGCGATCGGTCGCACCGGCGGTCCGGGCGTCGACCTGAAACTCCATGTCCATGTACGTCGCGGCGAGACCGGCATGGACGTCGGTGGCGCCGACCTCGACGCCGCCCGTGAGGGCGACGCCGAGGTGGTCGAGGCTCAGGCTGTCGTTCGACGGAGCCTCGCAGCCGTAGAGGTTGTCCGGCGATCCGGGCGGGTACGACGCATCCGCCTCGGAGCAGGTGAAGTCGCCCTCCACGCGACCGGTCTGGCCGAACACGCGGATGCCGAGGACCCAGCCACCCGACCCGAGGACCGGGCGCTCGAGGGCGAGGGCGAGCAGCTGCGAGCGCACACCCTCCACCTCGACCGGCGGCACGTAGGAGAGGTCCAGGGACCACCGAGCCGGCAGGCCCATCGTGAGCCGCGGCCGGACGAACAGCGGCACGCGGTTGATGTCCTCCACCTTGGTGCCGCCGAAGCCGACCCGCCGCTGCTCCTCGCTGAGCTGCGGGAGGGAGTCGAGCTCGAGGCCGAGCTCGAAGGTCCACGGCTCGCGGGCGCGCGGCGGGCCGAGGCCGGTCAGCAGGCTGACCGAGTTGTAGTACTTCATCGCCCAGGCCTCCGGCCGATCCCAGTCGAGCTCCTCGACCTCGTCGATGACCGTCTGCGACGCGGCCGGGGCAGCCGCGGTCATCGCGAGCAGGGCGGCGAGGGCGGCGACGAGTCCCCGGCGCGCGAGCTCCCGCCCGCGCGCCGGGGATGCAGTCGGCCGCCGGGCTCCCGTCACCCCTCGGTCCGCATCCGGCAGGTCGAGAGGCCGAAGGGCAGGTAGGCCGGGCAGCACGAGAGCGTCGCGGTCGCGAGCGGCACCAGGCCGACCAGCCCCCACCAGGTCTTGAAGTAATAGCCGGCAGCCAGGATCGCGATCCCGGCCACGGCGCGGATGATGCGGTCGGCGCCGCCAACGTTCTTCGTCATGTCGTCACCTCCTTGTCGAGAGCCGATGATGGAGCAGCGTGAGACTCGATTTCAGTAACAAATGTCACCATGAGGCTATTCGCGGCCCCTGGTATCGTGGTGACGTCATGAGTGCAGACATCCTGGAGCGCGCGACCGCGGCCTTCGAGGTCCTGGCGCGGCTCGCGCCGGAGCACCGCGACCTCGTCCGGTCGCGAGGGCGAGCTGTGGAGATGCCGGCCGGCGGGTATCTCTTCCGCCCCGGCGATCGCTGCGAGGGCCTCGGATTCGTGGTCGGCGGTTCGGTCAAGGTCAGCGTCCTCTCGGAGTCCGGGCGCGAGATGGTGCTCTACCGCGTGCGACCCGGGGAGTCGTGCACGGTGACGGCGTCGTGTCTGGTGAGCGACACGCCCTTCGCGGCCCAGGGAGTCGCGGAGGATGCGGTGACGGCGCTCGCGATGCCGCGGCCGGTGTTCGACGCGCTCTTCGAGGGCTCGCCGGTGTTCCGCCGCTTCGTGCTCGAGATCTTCAGCGGTCGGGTCACGCTCCTCATGGAGCTCGTCCACGAGGTCGCCTTCAACAAGCTCGACCGGCGGCTCGGCGCGCGGCTGCTCGAGCTCGGCCCGGTGGTGAGCATGAGCCACCAGGAGCTCGCCGACGAGCTCGGCACGACCCGCGAGATCATCTCCCGCATCCTCGAGAGCTTCGCCGACGCCGGGGCGGTGTCGCTCGGCCGACGACGAATCACGGTTGTGGACCGGGACCGGCTGAGGGTGCCGTAGCCTCAGGCGAGGTGCTCGACGACGATCCAGCAGCCGATCGCGATCAGGACCACGCCGCCGACCGCGGCCATGCGGGACCCGAAGCGGAGGCCGAGGTGGCGCCCGCCGACGGTGCCGAGCACGGTCATGATGGCCGCAGTGACCCCGATGACGAGGGCTGGCAGCCAGACCTCGACGCCGAGGGCGGCGAAGCTGAGGCCCACCGCGAGGGCGTCGATGCTGGTGGCGACCGACAGCCCGACCAGGCTCCAGCCGCGGGTGGGATCAGCGCCGAGCCCGGCCGGGCCGCCGTCGCGGGCGGCGTCGACGATCATCCGCCCGCCGACCACCGTGAGCAGGGCAAAGGCGAGCCAGTGGTCCCAGCTCTCGATCAGCGGCCGCACGGAGGTGCCCGCGGCCCAGCCGATGACCGGCATCAGGGCCTGGAAGAGTCCGAAGTGCCAGGCCAGGCGCAGGGTCTGCCGGCGCGAGGCACCGCCGAGGCCGACGGCGACACCGATGGCGACGGCAAACGCGTCCATCGCGAGCCCGAGCGCGATGCCGAAGAGGACGATCAGCTGCACCGGAACCCCATGGGCAGGGCAGGATAACCGTGCCGGCAGGCGCTGTCGAGCCGAGGAACGCTGAGAATCGATCGCGGCTGGGCTATGATCCGAGGCCACGGAGGCACGGGTCTGACGCACGAGCACCACTTCGACCAGCACCTGCCGAAGCCGGCGGAGGCGCGGACCCGCTGGGTGGTGGCCATGACCGCCGCCACCATGGTCGTGGAGATCGCCGCGGGCCTCGTCTTCGGCTCGATGGCCCTGCTCGCCGACGGCCTGCACATGGCCTCGCACGCAGCCGCTCTCGGCCTCTCGGCGCTCGCCTACGCCTTCGCGCGCCGCCACGCCCACGACCCCGGCTTCAGCTTCGGCACCGGCAAGGTCAACTCGCTGGCCGGCTTCGCGAGCGCGGTGGTGCTGGCGCTGTTCGCCGTGCTGATGGGGCTCGAGAGTGTCCGCCGCTTCCTCAGCCCCGTCGCCATCGCCTACGACCAGGCGATCGCAGTCGCCGTGCTCGGGCTCGCCGTCAACGGCCTCAGCGTGCTCATCCTGCGGGAACGGCACGAGCACTCCCATGGCGCCGGAGGCCCTGACCACCATCATGACCACGACCATGCACTGCGGGCGGCCCACCTGCACGTGCTCGCTGACGCTCTGACCTCGCTGCTCGCCATCGTCGCCCTGCTCGCCGCCAAGTACCTCGGGGCGGCCTGGATGGACCCGGTGATGGGGCTGGTCGGCGGCGTCCTGGTGGCGCGTTGGTCCTGGGGCCTGCTCGACAGCACGAGCCGCGTGCTGCTCGACCGTCAGGCGCCGGAGCCGGTGCTGCAGGCGGTGCAGGCCGCGGTCGAGGGCCTTTCGGCGCGGGTCGCCGACCTGCACGTGTGGGAGATCGGCCCCGGCTACCGGGCGGCGATCGTCGCGGTCGAAAGCGGGCGACCGCTCGCGCCCGCCGAGCTCGCGGCTGCGATCCCGCCCGAGCTCGGCATCGCCCACCTGAGCCTGGAGGTGCGCGGGACGACGGGCGAGTGCGCGGACGGTCGTCCGGGGCCGTCCGCATGAGCCAGCTCCACCTGCTCGCCGAGCGCCGCTTCTGGCCGCTGTTCTGGACCCAGTTCCTGGGCGCCTTCAACGACAACCTCTTCAAGAACGCGCTGGTGATCCTTGTCGCCTACCGCTCGATGACCCTCGTCGGGATCAGCTCGCAGACCATCGTCGTCGCCTGCGCGGGCATCTTCATTCTGCCTTTCTTCCTGTTCTCCGCGACCGCCGGTCAGCTCGCCGACCGGCTCGCCAAGTGGCGCCTGATCCGCTGGGTGAAGGTGTGGGAGATCGGGGTCATGGCGCTGGCGGGCGTCGGCTTCGCGACCCACAGCCTCCCCCTACTGCTCGCGGTCCTGTTCCTGATGGGCATGCAGTCGACCTTCTTCGGCCCCGCCAAGTACGCGATCCTGCCCGAGCTGCTCGACGAGGAGAGCCTGGTCGGCGGCAACGCGCTGGTGGCGATGGCGACCTTTCTCGCCATCCTCCTCGGCACCATCACCGGCGGCCTGGTGATCGCCGGCGGCGAGGTCTGGGTCGCGCGGGTCGGCGGCATGGTGGTGGCGGTCGCCCTTCTCGGCTGGCTCACGAGCCTGTACATCGTCAAGACCCCGCCCGCCAACCCCGGTCTGCGGGTCGACCGCAACCCGGTGTCCCCGATGGTCGAGATCCTCCGTGTCACCCGGCGCGTGCACTCGGTGTACCTGTCGGTGCTCGCGATCTCGTGGTTCTGGCTCCTCGGCGCCTCGTTCCTGTCGCTGCTGCCCAACTTCGCCAAGGACGTGCTCGGCGGCGACGAAACCGTCGTCACCCTCTGCCTGGCGGTCTTCTGCGTCGGCATCGGCGCCGGGTCGATGCTCTGCGAGCGGCTGTCGCGGCGCCACCTCGAGCTCGGACTCGTGCCGCTCGGCTCGATCGGGATCAGCATCTTCGCCGCCGACCTGGCCTTCGCCGGGTGGCGCTTCCGGGGCGCCGGGAGCGCAGAGCTGCTGCCCGCGGCGGAGTTCCTGCACCAGCCCGGTGGCTGGCATGTCCTCTTCGACCTGCTCATGATCGCCGTCTTCGCCGGCTTCTACACCGTGCCTCTGATGACCTTCATCCAGCAGCGCTCGGCCGGCGGCGAGCGCTCGCGGGTGATCGCCGGCAACAACATCCTCAACTCCCTGTTCATGGTCGTGTCGTCGGTGCTGCTGGTCGGCCTGCTGGCGGTCGGGGTTTCGATACCCGGGGTGTTCCTCGCGCTCGCGCTGCTCAACATCGCGGTGGCCGCGTACATCTACACCGTCATCCCGGAGTTCCTGCTGCGTTTCGCCGCCTGGTGCCTCGCCAACCTCCTCTACCGGCTGCGGGTCAGCAACCCGGAGGGAATCCCGCATCAGGGGGCCGCGCTGCTGGCCGCCAACCACGTCAGCTTCGCCGACGGCCTGCTGGTGTCCTCGGCCTCGCCCCGACCCGTGCGCTTCGTGATGCTCGAGGAGTACGCCCGCCTGCCGATCGTCCGCTTTCTGTTCCGCGGCGCCAAGGTCATCCCGATCGCATCGGCGCGCGACAACGCCGAGCTCCTCCAGCGCGCCAACGACCGCATCGCCGAGGAGCTGGCTGCGGGCGAGCTGGTGTGCATCTTCCCCGAGGGCAGGATCACCGCGGACGGGCGCCTGTCGCCTTTCCGGCGCGGCGTCGAGCACCTCGTCCGCCGCAGCCCCGTGCCGGTGATTCCTGTCGCCCTGGTCGGGCTCTGGGGGAGCTTCTTCAGCCGCGCCGGCGGGCGCGCCATGCGGCGGCCCTTCCGCCGCTTCTGGTCGCGGGTCGAGGTGCGGGTGGGGGAGGCGATCCCGCCCGATCAGGCGACGGCGGAGCTGGTCGCCGAGCGGGTCGCCGCGCTCGGAGGATGGGACACCCCGGAGCCGTACCACCCACCCGACGCGAATTAGGAATTCGGAATTCGGAATTCGGAGTTCGGAATGCCGCCCACCCTCCCTCAGGGGGATGGTGAGCATGATGGTGATCGGCCGGGATAGGCGGATCTGTGGGGTCGAAGAATTCGCCGGCACGTGCCGTCATCCCGAACGAGCCGAGATCGAACCCGCTCAGAACGACCCCACAAAAAGGAAACCCCCACCGGGCGGGTGGGGGAGAATTCCGAATTCCGAATTCCGAATTCGTCACCACATCGTGATCGCGACCCGAACCCCGTCCTCGGTGGCGACTGTGACGAGCTCGCCGGTGTCGGCCGCACGCAGCACGTCGAAGAGCATCTTCGGGTCGGCGGTCTCCCAGTCCCAGCGCTCGAGGGCCTCGGCGACGCCGTCGATCGGGATGTTGCAGCGCACCACCGCGTCGTCGGCGTCGACCGCGATGCGCAGCGTGTCGCCGTCCTTGATGATGTCGACAGAGGCGTCCTCGGTCCGCACCTTGACGAGCTGGGCATCGGGGCACTCGGCGAGTGTTCTGACCGCGGCCAGCACGAGCTCCTTCTGCGCCCTCGCCTCGGGCGGGACCTTCGCCTCCCGGAGCGCCTCCTCGGGGATGAGGCCCGTGGCCATGTCGGCGATCACCAGGGGGAAGGGTACCTTGATGTGGACCGGGGTCTCGTCCACCACGTGCACGTCGACCACCATCCAGTCCATGAGAAGGGTGGCGGTGAGGAGGCCGGCCGTGCCGGCGAGCAGCACCGCCCCGAGAGTCGACACACCACGCTGGCCGGACATCACTCGATCCAGACCCGGACGTTGGCGTCGTTGGAGGTCACCCGGACGAGCTCGCCGTCAGGGAGCGTGTCGAAGCTCGACAGCAGGGCCGCCACGTCGATGGTGTTGCCCTCACCCGGAGTGAGCGCGTCCATCATCGCCATCGGCATGGTGACGTGCACCTTGGCCATGTCCTCTGACTTCTCCTCCACGTCCACGTAGAGGGTGCCGCCCTCCTTGCGCACGTTGACGTTCGCCTCGTTCGAGGTCACGGTGACGAACTTGCCGTCGGGCGCGTCCTTGACCGCCTTCATGATCTCCGGCCAGTTGATGTCGGCGTCGTCGAGCTCGAGGTCCACCTGGCCGCCGTGGAAGTTCTCGACATCGACGTTGCGCAGGACGGTGAGCACGAGGTCGAGGGGCAGGTGAACCTCGACGTTGGTGCCGCTCGAGGTCTCGCTCACGTTGACGTTGACCCAGCGGGTCTCCTGGGCGTAGGCGGCCGGTGCCGCCGCCAGGGCGAGGATGGCGACCAGGGCGATGAGAGTCCGTTTCATGATCTACCTCCGTTGTTCGCTCCAACCATCTGACGGGCTCGCGGCGGAATGGTTACAGCCGGCGCTCACATGGAACAACGAAGGTGCGGGCGAAAGGTTCCGGGGCACTTCGTGGCTCCCCGCCGTCGGACGGCGGGGAGTCACGAAGTGCAGGTGTCGGCTTCGCCGACACGGGGCGGCGGCTAGGTGAACGAGGCGAGGTGGCGATCATTCGGAGCTTGCAGCGAAGTTGAAGATCCGGACAGGGCCAAGTCGGAAATCTGGGATCAAGGATCAGCTGTCAGCAATGCCTCCCACCCGGGTCCGACGCGGAGATTCAAGGAGGGGGCCGGAAATTCCGAATTCCGAATTCCGAATTCCGAACTCGTGTCGGTCCTCAGGCCGAAGCCTTCGGCATCACGATCCACAGAATGATGTAGACCAGGATCCCGGGGAAGGCGACGGACAGGATCGAGCCGAGCACGTACAGCACCCGGACTCCAGTCGGGCTCCAGCCGAGCCAGTCGGCGATACCGCCGCAGACCCCGGCGATGATGCGGTTCGATGATGATCGTTGCAGCGTGCTGCCTGTGGGTGCCATGGTGCCTCCTGCCAGTCCTTACGTCCGGGCGCGGGGCCGATTCCGCCCTGCGGCCGGCTGATATGATTGCGCTCGGATCGCGGCCCAGCATAGCGCAGCACCGAAGCGATCCGCCAAACGGCACCTCCTGGAGCCTGCATGCACTTTCAGACATCCGGCGTCGAAGTCTTCCCGCTCCTGCCGCCGCTCGTCGCCTTCGTGGTCTCCCTGTTCACCTCGATGGGCGGCGTCTCGGGCGCCTTCCTGCTGCTGCCGTTCCAGATGAGCGTGCTCGGCTTCACGAGCCCCGCGGTCAGCGCCACCAACCAGCTCTTCAACGTGGTGGCGATACCCTCCGGGGTGGCGCGCTACATGCGCGAGGGGCGGATGGTGTGGCCGCTGACCTGGGTGGTGATCGTCGGCACCCTGCCCGGCGTGCTCCTCGGCGCGTTGGTGCGGGTCCGCTTCCTGCCCGACCCGACCGCCTTCAAGGTCTTCGCGGGTCTGGTGCTGCTATGGATCGGCGCCCGCCTGGTGCGCGACCTGCTGCGGGGCGGTGGGGCGGGGGCCGCCGGCGCGGCCGAGCAGCGATTCCGCGAGCTGGTTCGAGGCTTCGGCTCGGCCGGCGGTGCAGCCCGACCGGTGGAGGTGCAGGCCTTCAACCTGCGGCGCGTGAGCTACAGCTTCTACGGCGAGACCTTTTCATTCCCGACCGCCGGGGTCTTCGCCCTCAGCCTCGTCGTCGGCATCGTCGGCGGCATCTACGGCATCGGCGGCGGCGCCATCATCGCGCCCTTCTTCGTCGCTGTCCTCGGCCTGCCGGTGTACACGGTGGCCGGGGCGGCGTTGATGGGAACCTTCGTGACCTCGGTGGCGGGGGTCGCCTTCTACCAGGCGATCGCGCCTTTCTACCCCGAGCTCGCGGTGGCGCCGGACTGGGGCCTCGGCCTGCTCTTCGGGCTCGGCGGCGCGGCCGGAATGTACTGCGGCGCGCGACTGCAGAAGCACCTCCCCGCGAAGGCCATCAAGTGGATGCTGGCGGGGGTGATCCTGTTCGTGGCCGGCAGCTACCTCCTCGGGATCTTCCGCCTGTTGTGACGGCGAGAGGGCGAGGTCATGACGCACGCCAGGTCAGCGCCAGGAAGGGCGCTAGGGCGAGGACCGGCATCGCCGCGGCAAAAATCGCCACGGCCGGCAGGGAGACCTGGTAGAGCAGGCCCATCAACGCACTGCCGGCGAACCAGGCGAAACCGTAGGCGGCGTTGAAGAGCCCGTAGGCTGTTCCCCGCCGTTCAGCCGGCACGAGCTCGGCAACGGCAGCGCGCAGCACCGACTCCTGCGCACCCATGCCGATGCCCCACAGGACCGTCCCTGCCACCGCCGAACCTGCGCCGCCGAGAAACACGAGAGGGGCCGCGGGTGCGGCCAGCAGGCCCGCTCCGGCCACGACCGCCAGGCCGAAGCGGTCGAAGAGGCGCCCGAAAAGGAGTGCCGCAACCGCGTCGACGCCCATCGCCAGGGCGTAGAGCAGCGGCATCGTGGTGACCCCGACCACCGCCGTGTGCTGGAGGTGGAAGGCGATCAGCGGAAAGTCCGCGAAGCCCGCTGCGATGCAGGCGGCGGCCGCGAGGTAGAGCCAGAACCGGCGCGGCAGGGAGCGTTCGGTCAGCGGCGGCAGGCTGCGCTCGAGGCCCCGGGGCTGCGGATAGAGGGCTCGTCCCGCCAGCAGAGCGGCGAGAGCGAGCACCGCGGGCACGGAAAGCACGAGGAACGCCGCCGGCATGGAGCCGCGGGCCGCCAGGATCGCCGCCACCAGCAGGGGGCCGGCCATGGCGCCGAGCTGGTCCATGGCCTCGTGCAGGCCGAAGCCCCAGCCGCGCCCGACCTGGCTGGTCGCGTGTGACAGCATGACGTCCCTGGCGGGTGTCCGAACCGCCTTGCCGAGGCGCTCGGCGATCATCAGCCCGGCCGCGGCCTGCCACGACCCGGCCAGGGCGAGCAGGGGCACGGCCAGCAGGTTGACGGCGTAGCCGACGATGGTGATCGTCCAGTAGCTGCGCGTGCGGTCGGCCAGGTAGCCGGAGGCCAGGCGCAGCCCGTAACCTATCAGCTCGCCGAGGCCGGCGACGATGCCGACCGCGGCGGCTCCCGCACCGAGCAGACCGAGGTACGGCCCGGTGATGCTGCGGGCGCCCTCGTAGGTCATGTCGGCGAGCAGGCTGACCAGACCGAGCAACAGGACGAAGCGAAGGGCGGCCCTCCTGCGATCGTCGGGCGATGCGGGTGACGCGTTCGCCTCGGACACCTGCCTGGCCTCGATTCTGAAGGGTACCAGAACCTGCCGGGCCGGGCCCGCGCGAGCCTGTGGACCTGTTGTCGGAGCCTGCGTATCGATCGCTGCGGGGCACTATTCGAGCGTGCTAAGCTCCCGCAGCCTGACCACGAGCCGCTGGTGAGCGCGGCAGCGACGGCAGGGGATGGGGTCCCCCTCCAACCGCCCGTCACGGGCTGATGACTCCTGGCCACCAGGCCCGAGCATCGGGCCGCAAGGAGACGCCCGTGACGGAGATGTTCGCGCACGCTGCCCTGTGGCTGGCCCTCGCCATCCTGGCCACGATCCTCGCCAACCGCCTCAGGGTTTCGATGGCCCTGACCGAGATCTGCGTCGGCATGGCCGCGGGCTACGCCTTCGAGCGCTGGGTCGGCGACGGCTTCTTCGGCTCCGATGGCGAGTGGCTGCGCTTCCTTGCCGCCTCGGGCGCCGTGCTCCTGACCTTCCTCGCCGGCGCCGAGCTCGAGCCCGCAGTGCTGCGCAGCAAGGCGAGGGAGGTGCTGGTGGTCGGCACGGTCGGCTTCCTGGCGCCCTTTCTCGGGTGCACCGCGGTCGCCAGGTTCGTCCTCGGC
>JALOKS010000323.1 GCA_025456385.1 Thermoanaerobaculales bacterium
CCGCGGCCGACATTGGAAGCGGACGCACCGGATCATCTCCTCCTTCCCAAGCCCCTCGCGGGCTTGCTTTTTTTCGCTCGCGCCCCCCGGCCCGCAGGCCCGGGCGGCGGAGTGCTATCCTGCGCCTCGTGACGGAATCGACACTGGGTCTCGACCGCGTCCCGCCGGGGCGGCGGATCTACGCCAACCGGACGCTCAACCTGCGCACCATCGCGGCCGTCGGCTACGACATGGACTACACGCTGGTCCACTACCACGCGGAGGTCTGGGAGCGGAAGGCCTACGAGCGGGCCCGGGAGCTGCTGCTCGCCGCGGGCTGGCCGGTGGCGGAGCTGCGTTTCGACCCCGAGCTCGTCATCCGCGGCCTCGTCATCGACTCCGAGCTCGGCAACATCGTCAAGGCCAACCGCTTCGGCTACGTGCTGCGCGCCGCCCACGGCACCCGGCTCCTGGAGTTCGACGAGCAGCGCGAGGTCTACCGCCACACGCCGGTCGACCTCTCGGAGGAGCGCTTCGTCTTCCTCAACACCCTGTTCTCGCTCTCGGAGAGCTGCCTCTACGCCCAGCTCGTCGATCTCTACGACCGGCAGGCCCTGCCGGGGGTGCACGGCTACGAGGACCTCTTCCGCCAGGTCCGCGGCCGCCTCGACGAGGCGCACATCGAGGGCACGCTCAAGGCCGAGATCATGGCCGACCCGGAGCCCTACATCGTTCTCGACCCACAGGCGCCGCTCGCGCTCATGGACCAGCTCCACGCCGGCAAGCGCCTGATGCTGATCTCGAACTCGGAGTGGGGTTACGCGGCCCGGGTGATGTCCTACGCCTACGACCGCTTCCTGCCGCCGGGCCGCAGCTGGCGCGACCTCTTCGAGCTCGTCATCGTCGGCGCCCGCAAGCCGGGCTTCTTCCTCCAGCAGCTGCCGCTGTTCGCGATCGCCGACGAGGCCGAGGGCCTGCTCCGGCCGGTGCCGGGCGGCATTCCCGGGCCGGGGGCGTACCTCGGCGGCGACGCGGTCGCGGTCGAGCAGTACCTCGGGCTCTCCGGCGCGGCGATCCTGTACGTCGGCGACCACATCTTCGCCGACGTCAAGGTCTCGAAGGCCAGGCTGCGCTGGCGGACCGCCCTCATCCTGCGCGAGCTCGAGCAGGAGCTGGCGGCGGTCGAGCGCTTCGGCGACACCGAGCGCGTGCTGGCGCGGATGATGGACGCCAAGATCGAGCTGGAGACCCAGCTCAGCCACATCCGACTCGCCATGCAGCGTCTGCGCGAGGGCTACAGCGAGCGCCCCGCCGCCCGGATGAGCGAGCTCGAGGCCTCCTTCCAGCGCGTGCGCGAGGAGACGGTCGCGCTCGACGAGCGCATCGCACCGCTCGCCCGCGAGGCCTCCGAGCTCGAGAACCCGCGCTGGGGCGCGCTGCTGCGCGCCGGCAACGACAAGAGCCATCTCGCCCGCCAGATCGAGCAGTCGGCTGACATCTACACCTCGCGGGTCTCCAACTTCCTCTACGCGACCCCCTTCGCCTACCTGCGCAGCCGGCGCGGCACCATGCCGCACGACCCCCAGGCCTGAGGGGCGACCTCCTTCGTCATGCCGACAGTCGCCGCCGTCAGCTTCCTCAACGCCCGCCCCCTCATCGAGGGCCTGGCGCACGAGCCCGGCATCGAGCTGCGCACCGACGTTCCGAGCCGCCTCCTCGAGCTGCTGCTCGGCGGCGGCGCCGACATCGCCCTCGCCCCGGTGATCGACTTCCAGACCGCGCCGGCGGAGCTCTGCATCGTGCCGGTGGGCGCCATCGGCTCCGACGGCCCGACCCACACGGTCCGCGTCTTCAGCCGCTCGCCCCTCCCCGGTCTCGATGTGGTGCACGTCGACGGCGACAGCCACACCTCGGCGGCGCTGCTGCAGGTGGTGCTGGAGGCCCGGCACGGACGGCGGCCGGAGACCGTCGCCCTCGAGCCGGGTGCGGCGGCGGGCCGCAACCCGCCGGAGGCGGTCCTCCTGATCGGCGACAAGGTGGTCCACACCGGGAACTGGGCGTCGGGCTACCCCCACCAGCTCGACCTCGGCGAGGCCTGGAAGCAGCTCACCGGCCTGCCCTTCGTGTTCGCGGCCTGGCTCGCGCGCAGCGGCGAGGACCTCGGCGGGCTGCCGCGCACCCTCGCCGACCTCCGCCTCCGCAACCGGCGCCGCATCCCCGAGATCGTGGCCGCCCACGCCAACGGCTGGCCGCGGGACCTCGCCCTGCGCTACCTCGGCGAGATCCTGCGCTACGACGTCGGCGAGCCCGAGCTGGCTGCGATCGAGCTCTTCTGGTCCCGCTGCCACGCGCTCGGGATCATCGAGCGGCTGCGGCCGATGCGGCTCTATGAAGAGGCACAATTCTCAATTCTTAATTCTTGATTCTTAATTCTCAATTCTCGATTGCCCAGCGTCCTCGCGGAAATGGGAGGGTGGGCGGGAATTCACAATTCAAAATTGAGAATTCAAAATCGACACTCCTGCGTCACGGCTTTCTACATCGGCAGCACCACGCGTCCCAGCGTCAAGACCAGGATGGTCGTCAGCACCGCCCCGATCAGGTTGAGCCAGAGCCCGTGAAGCAGGAACTCGCGCGCCGACACATAGCCTGAGCCGATGACGATGGCGTTGGGCGGCGTCGCCACTGGCAGCATGAAGGCGCACGAGGCCGACACCGTCGCCGGCACCATCAGCAGGTAGGGGTGGACGCCGAGGACCGACGCGAGGGCCGCCATCACCGGCATCAGCAGGGTCGCGGTCGCGGTGTTCGAGGTGAACTCGGTGGCTGTCGTGGTGATCAGACAGACGCTGAGGACCACCAGCACCGGCGGCAGCGCCGCGAGGCCCTGCAGGCTCCCGGCGAGCCACTGGTCGAGGCCGCTGGCGTGGACCCCGTCGGCGATCGCGAAGCCGCCCCCGAACAGCAGCAGCACGCCCCACGGCACGCCGCGCTGCACCTCCTCCCAGCTCAGCATCCGCCGGCCCGCGAGCTCCCCCGCCGGCAGCAGGACGGCGAGGATCGCCGCCGCGACGGCGGGCACGGCATCGGTGAGCAGCTTCGGGTCGGGAATCACGCCCCAGCGCGCCAGGACGTCGCTCCAGCCGGGAATACTGACAGCGCCGAAATCGAGCCCGGTCCGCGTGATCCAGGCCAGAGCGGTGGCGGCGAAGAGCACCGCCACGCGGCGTTCGAAGCCGCTCACCGCGCCGAGGGCGGACCGCTCCGCCGCCAGGCCCCGGTCCCGGGTCGCTCCGCCCCGCAGGCCCCGCCCGAGCAGCAGCCCGACCGCCGGCAGGAAGAGCAGCACGAGGGGCACGCCGAAGGCCATCCAGCCGCCGAAGCTCAGGGGCTCGAGGCCGGGCACCAGGCTCGGCGCCATGCCGGCGAGCACCAGGTTCGGCGGCGTGCCGACGAGGGTGCCGATGCCGCCGATGGAGGCGCCGTAGGCGACCGCCA
>JALOKS010000324.1 GCA_025456385.1 Thermoanaerobaculales bacterium
GCGACCTTCCTGCTGGTGGTGGCGGGCGGGCTGGTGACCAGCAACGAGGCCGGGCTGGCCGTCGTCGACTGGCCGAACACCTTCGGCTCGAACATGTTCCTCTACCCGCTCGCGCGCATGACGGGCGGCATCTACTACGAGCACGCGCACCGCCTGTTCGGAGCCCTCGTGGGCCTGACGACGATCGCGCTCGCGCTCCGCCTGTGGCGGCGCGAGACCCGGGCCTGGCTCAAGTGGCTGGCGGCGGCGGCGGTGCTGCTGGTCGTGGTTCAGGGCATCCTGGGCGGGCTCCGCGTCACGGGCTCGTTCACGCTGTCCACCTCCGCGTCCGACATGGCGCCGAGCATCGCGCTCGCCGTGATGCACGGCGTGCTCGGGCAGGCCTTCCTCGGCCTCATGGTCGCGATCGCGGTGGTGACCAGCCGGAGCTGGCTCGCGGCACCGCCCGCCGAGCCGCGAGCCTCGTTGGGCGGCGATCGCAGCCTGCAGCTCTGGTTGGTCGCGACGCTGCTCGTGCAGCTCGTGCTCGGCGCGGCGCAGCGCCACCTCGCGTGGGGCCTCATCATCCACATCTCGCTCGCCGCGGTGGTGACCATGCTCGCGGTGATCGCCGGCAGGGCGATCGTCGGCAGCCCGACCGCGGCCGAGGTCACGCTGGCGACCGCCCACCAGGCGACGGGCGCGGCCCTGCTCGCGCTCGCGGTCGCGCTCGCGCTGTGGACGCGACGGCTGTTCGCAGCGGAGAGCTGAGGCAGAGGGGCAGAGGGGAAAAGGGGCAGAGGGGAAAAGAGGCGGGGAGATCCGTCTCGTTGTCAGGCATCTCCGGCGAGCGGAGGCCCGACCTTTTCTCCGTCATCCCGAGCGAGTGGAGGCCCGACCGTTTCTCCGTTCTGAGCGAACGGAGGCCCTACCTTTTCTCCGTCATCCCGAGCGAGTGGAGGCGACGCGGAGCGGCGCCGGAGCGAGTCGAGGGACCCCGTGACGCGAGATCGCAAGCCCGAGCACGGGACACACTCCGGGGACTTCACGTGGTCCTTCGACTCGGTCGTTTCGCTCCCTCAGGATGACGCGGGTGGGAGCTCGGGGGGGAACGCCCCGGCGGCGTAGAAGCGCTCGAGCAGCTCGTCCTTCTCCCGCCAGCACTCGAGCACCCACTGCCGGAGCTCGTCCGCCGATGACGGCAGCTCGTCCACCGGGACCCGCCGCACGTGGAGGGTAGACGGCGTCGAGGTGGGAGCGCAGGCCGTCGATCGAGGCGACCACGCCCTTGGTCCGCGGCACGAGGGTGTGGCGCGGGACCGGCAGTCCGTGCTCGCGGGCGTAGGCCTGGGCGCCGGCGAGCTTGGCGAGGGTGAAACGCGTGCCCTCGGCGAAGCTCACGAGGTACATCGGCACCCGCCCGTCGACCAGCCGCGCGAAGGTGCGGCCGATGCGCTCACGGTCGGCGGCCCAGTCGCGGGCCACGAACACCGCGTCGAGCATCTGCAGCCCCCAGCCCATTCCCGGGAACCACTTGAACTCGCGCTTGATGAAGTACTTCATGTCGCCGAGGCGGCCCTTCGTCCTGGCGAGCTTCATCAGCACCGGGATGTCCACCATCTGCTGGTGATTGACGATCAGGAGGGCGTTCTCGCGCGGCGGCACGTCGTCGCCGGTGATCTCGATGCGAACGCCGTAGGCGAGCTCGGCGGCGCTCACGCACCAGCCCCACCAGGTGTCGGCGCACCAGCGGGTGACCGCTCGGCAGGCCCGCCGCGAGAAGGGGAGCAGCAGGAGGCTCGCCACCATCACGAGGTTGAAGCCCAGCAGAGTGGTGAAGCCGGCGGCGAGCAGCGCGCTGGCGCGCAGGGTCGCGAGCCGGCCGCCGCGCGCGCTCAGCGGGCCGCGAGGCATGCCAGGCTCTCCTCGAGAAGTTGGCGGCAGCGCTCGAGGTCGGACTCGACCGTGGCGAGGTTGCCGATCGCGACCCGCAGCGACACGCTGCCGTCGAGCTTGGTGTGGGAGAGGAAGACCTCGCCCGAGGCGTTGACCCGCTCCATCAGCTCCATGTTGAAGCGGTCGAGCGCCTCGCCCTCGATGCCCGCCGGCCGCGCGCGGAAGCAGACCACCGAGAAGGGCGCCGGCGCCAGGCGTTCGAAGTCGGGCGCGGCGTCCACCCAGGCGGCGAACCCGGCTGCCATCGCGACGTGCCGGCGCAGGCGCTCCCGGATGCCCTCGAGGCCGAAGCAGCGGAGCACCCACCACAGCTTGAGAGCTCGGAAGCGGCGGCCGAGCTGCACCCCGTAGTCCATGAGGTCGACCACCTGGCCGCTGACCGGCGTCGTGAGGTACTCCGGCACCAGCGAGAACGCGCGCCGGAAGATGTCGGGGTGGCGGGTGTAGAGCGCCGAGGCGTCGATCGGCGTGAACAGCCACTTGTGGGGGTTGAAGACGAGGCTGTCGGCGCGCTCGCAGCCGTCCAGGCACCAGCGGTGCTCCGGGCAGAGCGCCGCCGAGCCGGCGTAGGCCGCGTCGACGTGCAGCCACAGGCCCTCGGCCGCGCACAGCTCGGCGATCGCCGGCACCGGGTCGACCGAGGTGGTCGAGGTGGTGCCGACGGTCGCGACCACGGCGAGCGGCCGGCGGCCGGCAGCGCGGTCGGCGGCGACCATCCGCGCGAGTGCGGCGACGTCCATCCGGAACTCGGCGTCGTGCGGCACCGCGCGGAAGCCCTCGAGCCCGAGGCCGATCGTCAGGCAGCCCTTGGCGATCGAGGAGTGGGCCTGGTCGGAGGCGTAGACGGTCAGCGGCGGCAGGTCGGAGCGGCCCGCCATGCCGCGGCGGCGGATCTCGGGGTCGGCGGCCTCGCGCGCGGCCGCGAGGGCGAGCATCGAGGAGATGGACGCGGTGTCGGTGAGAAAGCCGAAGAAGTCATCGGGCAGCTCGAGGGCGCTGCGCAGCCAGTCGAGCACCGTGAGCTCGAGCTCGGTCGCCGCGGGGCAGGTCCGCCACAGCATGCCGTTGACGTCGAGCGCCGCCGAGAGCATCTCGCCGAGGACGCCCGGGCCCGAGCCGGTGATCGAGAAGTAGGCCATGAAGCCGGGGTGGTTCCAGTGCGTGACGCCGGGCAGGACGATGTCGAGGAAGTCCCGCCACACCGCCTCCGGGTCCTCGGCTCCGAGCGGCATCGACGTGGGGAGCCGCGCCGCGACCTCGCCCGGCGCGACGCGGGCGAGGACGGGGTGGCGGCGGTTGCCGCCGTCGAGGTACTCGGCGATCCAGTCGACCATGCGGTGGCCCTCGCGGCGGAAGAGCTCTGCGTCCCAGTGGCCCGATCCTGCGCTCATCGTCGCCTCCGCCGACAACCATAGCCGGGCGCCGGTCGGGTGTCACGCACGGCGCCGACGGCTCCTCAGTAGCGCTCTGACGACACGGCGGGAGCTCTCGTCAGGAGCAGCCCAGGGCCGCCTGAAGCTGGGCGAGCGTGGCGAGAAGGCTCGCGGCCTGCTCCTCTGTCAGGTGCTTTCCGGCTTGGGCGCTGACCTGATGGGCGAGCGCGCCGAGCGGCAGGCAGGCGTCGGAGGGCTCGCAGCGCTCGACCTTCGTGAGGGCGGTGCGGAGCTTCACCTGCAGGCTCGTCGAGATGCCGTGCGGAAGCTCGAAGCCCTGCACCAGGTCGCTGAGCTCGCCGATCGCAACGATCGCCGGATTGGCGAGGAACGCGCGGCGGTCGGAAGCGCCGTCGAGCGTGCCGAAACCCACGATCTGTCCGGCCCCATTGACGCCGAGAGCAGCCACCAGCTCCCAGGCCGAGTCCTCCGGAAGCAAGGTATTCAGGTCGACCATTTCACCTTGGGCGTACAGAAAGGCACGCTGGGGGACGAACTCGGTTGCGGATGTCGTCGAGTAGCCGACGACGTAGCCCGACGCGTGGACGCCGCTGGCGATGGTGGGTGCTCCATCGAGGTCTCCGAGATCGGTCATCTGCCCCCCATCCCAGAGGAAGCCGTGGTAGGTGGCATCCCCTGCGAGGGTGGACCACCCGACCACCCGGCCCGTCTCGTCGAGGTCGAAGGCGGCGCTCGTCGATCCGCCCAGCGTCCCCAACGGGAGGCGGGTGTCGCCGTCGATGAGGAATGCCATGCCGCCACTGACGCCTCCCGACGCGCTCGACCAGCCGGCAATCTGCCTCGCGTCGTTGACGGCGTTCGCATAGCTCACGGCGTCGCCGGGGAAAGCACCGAGGTCTGCCAGGAACCCGGCGTCGGAATCGTAGAAGAAGGCATGCTGGAAGCCCGAGTCACTGGTCGAAATGCCGACGACCTGGCCCGCATCGTTGAGGTCGAAACCTCGGCCCTCGCGGCCGCTGAGTGTCGGAAGCTCGAGCATCTCGCCGTCCGAGTACAGGAACGCGCGGCGGGTGCCGTCCGAGTTGTCCGAATGGTACTCGCGGCTGCAATGTGGAGGCAACATGCAGTCGCGATGGGTTCGCCGCCTGGTGGCGAGAGCCCGGTCCGGCCGCACCCGAGCGCTCGCGCC
>JALOKS010000063.1 GCA_025456385.1 Thermoanaerobaculales bacterium
GGCATTCCGGGCTACGGCTACGAGGGCTCGGTGGTGCTCGCGTCGGAGCTGCGCGGCGCGGCCGCCTCGGCCCCGGTCGCCGCCGGGGTCTCGTGGCTCGCCTGCAAGGAGATCTGTGTGCTCGAGCGGGCCGAGCTCGAGGGCGAGCTCGGCGCGCTGCCGGCGGACCCCGCCTTCACGGCCTGGAGCGCGGGGCTGCCCGCGCCGCTCGATGCGAGCGCCCCCTTCACGGTGACCACGACCGGCGGCCCGGCGCAGGGTGCGCTCGGGCTCTGGCTGCGCTGGAGCGGCGAGCCGCTCGCGGTGGAGTGGTTTCCAGATCCAGCGCGCGGACTGGTGGTGGGCGAGGCGTCGGTGAGGGCGCGGGGGAATCTGACCCGCATCGACGCCCCCGTCCGCTGGCAGGCGGGGGCGGCGGAGGAGCGCGGCCTGCGCTCCTTGATCGTGACCACGGATGCCCGCGGCACCCGCCGCGGCTGGGAGCTCATGACCGAGCTCGAACCCTGAGAGCGACGACATTCGGAAAAGGAGTGATCACATGCTGAAGACGATGCTGTGGACCGTGACGATGGCGGCGGTTGCCGGGCTGGCCGCGGCGCCGGCGGCTGCCGGGGTCGAGGTCGGCAAGGCGGCGCCGGCCTTCACCCTCGAGGACGAGGCCGGCACTGCAGTCAGCCTCGCTGACTTCAAGGGCAAGGTGGTGGTGCTCGAGTGGCTCAACCCCGACTGCCCCTTCGTGCAGCGGCACTACAAGGCCGGCACCATGAAGAGCCTCGCGACCACCTATGGCGCCAAGGGTGTGGTCTGGCTGACCGTCAACTCCACCAACTACATGGACGCGGCGGCCAACGCGAAGTTCAAGCAGGCGAACGAGCTGCCCTACCCGATCTTGGTCGACCAGGAGGGCACGGTCGGTCACCTCTACGGAGCCCAGACCACCCCTCACATGTACGTCATCGACGCCGATGGCACCCTGGCCTACATGGGCGCCATCGATGACGACCCGCGCGGCGGCGGCGAGCAGCCGCAGAACTACGTCGCCGCGGCCCTCGACGAGCTGCTCGCCGGCAAGGCCGTGACCACCGCCGAGACCACGCCCTACGGGTGCTCGGTCAAGTACAAGAAGTAGGATTTCGAATTTCGGATTTCGGATTTTCCACCCGCCCCCCCGGTCGTTGTCGGCCGGGGGGTCCTGTCCGGCGATTCGTTCCACCTGAGCCTGTTGCAGAATCCCCGATTCCCGTTGTAGGCGGACCCTTCAGGGTCCGCGAGAGGGGCGATCCTCTGAGCCCCGGCATTCAAACCGAGCGCGTCACTCTGCCGCGCACCCTGAAGGGTGCGCCTACACGAACTACGCACATGCTCTTCAGCGCCTCCCATGCGATTTGGAATCCGGCTGTGTGGGTTCTGTTGAATTTTGCAAGCGGCTCACGTGAGAGCCTTGCACGTTAGAATTGCAGCCGCCCACCCGGCAGCCGGGACGGCTGCCCCACAATCTCGCCCGGGCACCGGGTGGAGCTTTGTGGGGCACGCGTCCCGCGTGCCGCGTGGGTGGGTGGAACGTTTCAAGGTTCCAACGTTCCGATGTGACGAAGATACCTCGCTCGCAATGCGGCTTCGCGCTCGTCGAGCTCGGCCTCGATCTCGCGCACGAGCTTCATGAACTCGAGGGTGGCGGGGGAGAGGGTGTGGTTGGGTCGGGTGATGAAGCCGTAGGCGAGCTCCAGCCACGGCGGTGCGAAGGGCACCACCGCCAGGCGCCCCTGCTCGAGCTCGCGCTCCGCCATCGTCAAGGTGGCCGCGACCAGGATCTCCGACTCGCGGGCGAGCACCAGGAAGTCCGACACCACGTCGACCTCGAGCGCCGGCGCGAACTCCCCGGTCGTGGGGTCCCAGCGGCCCGCCCGTCCCATGTCGGGCAGCAGCGCCCGCGCGATGCGCGCCGGAGCTCGAATGGCGGCCCACGGGTAGCCCACCATGTCGTCGAGACCGCAGGGCCCCCTCGCGAGCAGGGGGTGGCCCGGCCGCGCGACGAAGCACAGCGGCCGCCGCGCGACGATCTCGGTGTCGAGGCCCTTCGCTGCCGCGGCTTCGAGGTCCGCCACGCCGAGGTCGCAGCGCCCCTCCGCCACGTCCTCGGCCACTCCGTGGAACCCGGCCACCCGCACCCGGAACTGGATCTCGGGGTGGGCGGCGAGCAGTCGGGCCACCGCCCGCTGGCCGGAGAGAGCGGACGGGTAGGGCGCGAGGCTGACCTCGAGCGTTCCCGCGCGGAGGCCCTTCGCCAGCTCGATCTCGTGCTCGAGCTCGGCGATCGCCGCCAGGATGCTCCGGGCGCGCTCGACGAGCAGCGACCCGAGCGCCGTGGGTTCGACCGTGCCGTGGCCGCGGTCGAAGAGCCGCACGCCCAGCGCTGACTCGAGGCTCTGGATGCTGCGGCTGAGGGCCGGCTGGGTCAGGTGCAGCGCGTCCGCGGCTTCGCGGAAGTTGCAGTGGTGGGCGAGCGCCACCGCGTGCGAGAGCTTGTGCGTCTGGATCATGAGGAAAAGTTATCAAAATCGGAAGAAAATTGCACTTGACATATCATTTTTGAGACTCAATACTCTCGTGTGCTGAGACCCTCGGAGTGCGGGCCGGGAGCCATCGTGGTTCGCGGCCCCTCGTCATGATTGGTGCAAAGAGTACGAAGGAGAGGACCATGCTTCGCACGTCATCGATCTGCATCGCCGCCATTCTCGTGGCGGCCGCCGTCGCCGCCCCGGCGGCGGCTCAGGACAAACCCAACATCCTCGTCATCTGGGGTGACGACATCGGCGGCTTCAACATCAGCGCCTACAACCGGGGCATGATGGGCTACCGCACCCCGAACATCGACAGCATCGCCGAGCAGGGCGCGCTGTTCACCGACTGGTACGGCCAGCAGAGCTGCACCGCCGGCCGCGCCGCCTTCGTCACCGGCCAGTCGCCGATCCGCACCGGGCTCACCAAGGTCGGCCTGCCGGGCGCGCCCGAAGGCATGAAAGCGGAGGACCCGACCGTCGCGACCCTGCTCAAGGCGCAGGGCTACATGACGGGACAGTTCGGCAAGAACCACCTCGGCGATCGCGACGAGATGCTGCCCACCAACCACGGTTTCGACGAGTTCTTCGGCAACCTCTACCACCTCAACGCCGAGGAGGAGCCGGAGAACCCGGACTACCCGAAGAACCCCGAGTTCAAGAAGCAGTTCGGCCCGCGGGGCGTGATCCACAGCTTCGCCGACGGCCGCATCACCGACACCGGACCGCTCACCCGGAAGCGCATGGAAACCATCGACGGCGAGGTCACCGCCAAGGCCCTCGATTTCATGGAGCGCGCGGCGAAGGCCGACGCGCCCTTCTTCCTGTGGTGGAACTCGACGCGGATGCACGTGTTCACGCACCTCAAGGCGGAGTCGGACGGCGCGACCGGACTCGGCATCTACGCCGACGGCATGGTCGAGCACGACGGTCACGTCGGACAGGTGCTCGCCAAGCTCGAGGAGCTGGGGCTCGCGGACAACACCATCGTCATGTACTCGACCGACAACGGCGCCGAGACCTTCACCTGGCCGGACGGCGGCACGACGATGTTCCGCGGCGAGAAGAACACGAACTGGGAGGGCGGCTACCGCGTGCCGACGCTGATCCGCTGGCCCGGGGTGATCAAGCCCGGCACGGTCATCAACGACATCGGCGCCCACGAGGACATGCTGCCCACCCTGCTCGCCGCAGCGGGCGACACCACTGCCAAGGAAGACCTCGCCGAAGGGCGGACGATCGCCGGCAGGAGCTACAAGGTCCACCTCGACGGCTACAACCTTCTGCCCGCCCTCAAGGCCGAGGCCGCATGGCCGCGCCGCGAGTTCATCTACTGGACCGATGACGGAAGCGTCGCGGCGCTGCGCTACGACAACTGGAAGATGACGTTCCTCGAGCAGAAGGCCGAGGGGCTGCGCGTGTGGCAGGATCCGTTCGCGGAGCTGCGCGCGCCGCTGCTCACCAACCTGCGCATGGACCCCTTCGAGCGGGCCGAGCACGAGAACGCCATGGGCTATCAGCGCTGGTACATGGAACACATGTTCCTGATCGCCCCCGCCGGCGCCTACGTGGGTCAGTGGCTGCAGAGCTTCAGGGAGTTCCCGCCGCGTCAGAAGCCCGGCAGCTTCAACCTCGAGCGCGTCATGGAAGCCGTCACGAGCAACCTGCAGAACTGACCGGACTCCATTCCGGGAGTCCGGCTCCAGGCAGAGGACCGCACCCGCCGGCGCGGCGGGTGCGGATGCACTTTCCCGGGGAAGGGGTCCGACCATGAGTCACCGCACGTTGGCCGGGTCTGCCGTCCTCGCGCTGGTGGTGTCGCTGGCGTTCGCCTGTGCACCCCATTCAACGTCGCAACCGCCGTCGCAGGCGGCCGTCGACGTCCTGCCATCGTGGAACGACACCGCCGTCAGGTCCGCGATCGTCGACTTTGTGGAGCGGGTGACCGACCCGGCGAGCCCGGACTTCGTGCCCGGGCCCGAGCGCATCGCCGTCTTCGACAACGACGGCACCCTGTGGGCCGAGCAGCCCGCCTACTTCCAGCTGCTGTTCGCCATCGACCGCGTCAAATCGTTGGCGGGCGAGCACCCCGATTGGGCGACCCGGCAGCCTTTCCAGGCGGTGCTCGAAGGCGACATGGAGGCGCTGGCGGCCGCGGGTCACCATGGACTCCTCGAGCTCGTGATGGCGACCCATGCGGGCATGACCACGGCCGAGTTCGAGACCGTGGTCGGCGACTGGCTCGCCACCGCCCGCCACCCCACAACCGGCAAACCCTACACCGAGATGGTGTACCAGCCCATGCTCGAGCTGCTCGACCACCTCAGGGACAACGGCTTCAAGACCTTCATCGTCTCCGGCGGCGGCATCGAGTTCATGCGGCCGTGGACCGAGCAGGTCTACGGCATCCCGCCCGAGCAGGTGGTGGGCTCGAGCATCAAGACCGCCTACGAGGTCAGAAACGGCGTGCCGGTGCTGGTGCGGCAGGCGGAGCTGGATTTCATCGACGACAAGGAGGGCAAGCCGGTGGGCATCAACGCCCATATCGGGCGACGGCCCATCGCAGCCGTCGGAAACTCGGACGGCGACTTCCAGATGCTGGAGTGGACCACCGCCGGCGACGGCGCGCGGCTCGGCGTGCTCGTCCACCACACCGACGCCGAGCGCGAGTGGGCCTACGACCGGGACTCGCACATCGGACGCCTCGACCGCGGCCTCGACGAGGCCGCCGACCGCGGCTGGGTGGTGGTGGACATGAAGACCGACTGGAAGGCCGTTTTCCCGGGCCGCTGATCGCGATGCCGTAAGATCGGTGACCGAAGTGGGAGCATGAAGGGAATCGATTCACAGGGGCAGAACGGGGACGCGCCGTCACGCGCAGTACCGCTCGGGCGGTTGCTGGCCCTGGCGAAGCCGGAGTGGCGGCGGCTCTCGGTCGCCACCGTCTTCCTCCTGATCGGCGGCGCCGCGAGCCTCGCCTACCCGCAGGTGGTACGAGTGCTCATCGACGCTGCGCTCGTCGGCGGCGCCGCCACCATCAACCGCGCCGCGGCGGTGATGGCCGGCATCTTCGCCGTGCAGTCGGTCGCGGCGGGGCTGCGCTACTACCTCTTCACCATCGCCGGCGAGCGCATCGTGACCCGGCTGCGCGAGCGCATCTACCGCGCGATCATCGAGCAGGAGATCGCCTTCTTCGACGCGCGGCGCACCGGCGAGCTGACGAGCCGGCTGACCAGCGACGCGACCGTTGTCCAGAACACGGTCAGCGTCAACCTCTCGATGGGCCTCCGCAACCTGGTGATGGCGGTCGGCGGGCTCGCCCTGCTCGCCGTGTCGTCGCCCTTCCTGACCGTGATCATGCTCGCGGTGGTGCCGCCGGTGGCGATCGGCGCGGTGGTGGCCGGCCGCAAGCTCTCGAAGCTCAGCCGCGACACCCAGGACGCGCTGGCGCGGGCCAACGAGGCGGCCGAGGAGGCGATCGCCGGCATCCGGACGGTGCGCGCCTTCGCCCGCGAGGAGGCCGAGGCCGAGCGCTACGGGCGCCGGGTCTGGGAGGGCTTCGCCGTGGCGCGGCGGCGCATCCGCACGGTCGCGGTCTTCATCGCCGGAGCGACTGTCGGCGCCTTCGGCTCGGTGTCGGCGGTGCTGTGGTTCGGCGGCCGCATGGTGATGACGGGCGAGATGACGGTCGGCGCGCTCGCCTCCTTCATCCTCTACACCCTGATCGTGGCCATGTCCCTGAGCGCGCTCGCCGACCTGTGGTCCGACTTCGCGCGCGCCCGCGGCGCCGCGCAGCGGGTCTTCGAGCTCATGGACCGGCAGCCGACGGTGGACACCGGTGGCGGCGCGATCCTGGAAGCGGTGACCGGCCGCGTCGAGTTCGCCGGCGTGAGCTTCGCCTACCCGGTGCGGCCCGAGGTGACGGTGCTCGACGAGGTCGAGCTCGCACTCGATCCGGGACGGGTGATGGCGCTGGTGGGGCCCTCAGGGGCCGGCAAGTCGACCGTCGCCGCTCTCCTGCTCCGCCTCTACGACCCCGACGAGGGCGTGATCCGTCTCGACGGCCGCGACCTCCGCGAGCTCGATGCGCGCTGGTACCGCGAGCGCATCGGCACTGTCGCCCAGGAGCCGGTGCTGTTCTCGACCTCGGTGGCGGCCAACATCCGCTACGGACGGCCTGGGGCCTCCGACGCCGAGGTCGAGGCGGCGGCGCAGGCGGCCAACGCCCACGACTTCATCGTCGCCCTGCCCGAGGGCTACGCGACCGAGGTCGGCGAGCGCGGCGTCCGCCTCTCGGGCGGCCAGAAGCAGCGGGTGGCCATCGCCCGCGCCCTGCTCAAGGACCCGCCGATCCTGATTCTCGACGAGGCCACGTCCTCCCTCGACGCCGAGTCCGAGTCCCTGGTCCAGGAGGCCCTCGAGCGGCTGATGGCCCGCCGCACCAGCCTGGTCATCGCCCACCGCCTGTCCACCGTGCGCAACGCCGACCTCGTGGTGGTGCTCGACGGCGGCCGCGTCATCGAGACCGGCACCCACGACGAGCTGATGCGTTCCGACGGCCTCTACCGCCGCCTCGTCAGCCGCCAGCTGGTGGAGGCGTGAAGGTAGCGCGCGGCGGCCTCTCCAGCTCGAAGGCTTCGAAGCCCGCGAAGGTCGGCCGTGCGGCGGCCGCTTCCAGGGTCCATCCCGGGGCCACGAGCCGACGAGGCTCCGCCAGCCCGTTGCCGACACGCGTCATCCGCAGCCGACGAAGCACGGAGACGTCCTCCTCGGTGGTCGGAAGGTCACGCTCGAGATCCAGCATCGGCGGATCAGTGGTCGGAGAGTCGGTCGAGGAGGTGCTCCAGCCCGTACCTCTCGAAGTCCATGGTCAGGCCATCGTACACCGGGAGCCGATCGCATCCTCTGTTACGGTTCTGTCAAAGGTCCAGAGGCTCACCGCAGGCATCCCCATCGAGCGCCTACACTCGAAGGTGGACGGGATGGGGGTTGGCCATGAAGACCGGCGAGGGCATGTGCTGGAATCCCGCCTTTCTCGGGCCGCTCGACGAGCAGTTCGCGCCGGTGACCGGCGCGGTGCGCTGCTTCGCGGGCGAGGAGCGGTTCCTCTCGCGGAGAAAGCTCGACGCCCGCGAGAAGCTCTGGGCGGCGATCCGGCCCCACCTCGAGCGGGTGCTCGACGACGACGAGACCGTGCTCCACGTGCTGCCCGCGGTCCACAACCCGCGTTTCCTCGAGGTCTTCGGCTTCGGCATCTGGTACGTGCTCTTCTTCCGCGCGGCGCTGGTCCTGACCGACCGGCGTCTGGTGGAGGTCATGCTCCGCAAGCCCGACCGCGCCGACACCTGCATCCGCTCGTACTCCTGGGCGCAGGTGACGAGTCTGAAGCTGAGGTGGGGCGGGCTGACGCTGAAGCCGGCCCAGGGACGCACGCAGAAATGGGCGATCTCGGAGCGCGGCGACCGCAGGCTGCTCGCGCTCCTGCTGCCGAAGATCGCGGGCCAGCTGCTGCCGGGCGACATCCACGGCCCGCGCCCGGTGCCGCTGTGGCACTGCCCCCAGTGCGGCGCCGCCTCGCTGAAGCGCCCTGCCGCCTGCGCCCATTGCGGCCTGCGCTTCAGGTCGCAGGGGCTGGCTGCCGTGCTGTCGCTGGCTTTTCCGGGCGCCGGGCTGCTGTACGCCGGCCATCCGGTCCTCGCAGCCCTCGACTTTCTCGGCGAGGCGGTGATCTTCCTCGTCGCCGCCGCGCTCTTCCTCTTCGCCGGCAACCCTGCCGACCGTGCCGCCGCCTTCACCTTCGGGCTCCTCGCGCTCATCTTCACAAAGCTCGAGAGCGCGCACGTCGCGTCGGTGCTGGTGCAGCGGACCCGGCCCGAGCGCAACGCCGCCCGCTGGCGGGCAGCCGCGATCGCCGGCGCGGTGCTGACGGCGGTGCTGATCGTCGGGCCGCCGCTGCTCAGCGGCGCTTTCGCCAACCTTCCCGATCGCGACCTCGACCTGTCGGCCAACGAGCTCGGCTGGAGCGGCGGGCGGGATCCCGCATCCTGGCAGTTCGGCGTTGACCCCGGCCAGCGCTCGGAGTGGCTCCGCGACGACGGCCAGCGGCTCTTCGTCTTCGCCCAGCCGCTGCGTGCGGAGGAGCGCTTCGAGGAGGTGGTGACGGCCCTCCGTGCCGAGTACGGCGAGGCGGTGGTGCCGCGCTCCGTCGGCGGCTTCGAAGCGCTGCGGGTCGTCGAGCCCCGGGTGGACCAGGAAGGCGGCGAGCTGCTGTGGGCGCGGTGGCTGCTGTACGACCGCGAGCATCACGACCTCCACACCCTCGAGGCGCCGCTCTTCGAAGACGACATCGAGGCGCTCGAAGCCGACCTCGACGAGCTGCTGCAGAGCGCGAGCTGGGTCGACCCCTCGAGCTGATCCGGGTCGCATCCCGCGGGCTCGGCACTCCGACCAGCTAGCGTCCCTGCGCCCTTCAGGGCCCGCAAGCGGTCAAGCTCCGTGAGCGGTGCGGCCGACATCCAATGCGACCGACCCGATGCCACCCGCGACGACCTGCGGTGGCACGGCCCATGTCTCTGGGCGGTCGAGGCGTGAATCGGCGCGTCAGGGTGTTCCGGTGTGTCGAAAAATGGACCCTGTGCGGGCAATTTGCATGATAAAATGCCCGCCATGTATTCACGATTGGCCACAGTTCCGGACCACTCGTTCTTTCTCTTCGGACCTCGTGCGACTGGAAAGACGACCTGGTTGCGACATCATCTCGGTGATGCCCTGTGGTTCAACCTGCTGCTCGACGACGAGTATCTTCCCCTGCTCGGTTCATCGCGCCTTTTTCGAGAGCGGGTCGAGGCGCATCCTCCCGGATCGTGGGTTGTGGTGGACGAGGTCCAGCGGCTCCCCGCACTGCTGAACGAGGTCCACGACCTCATTTCCCGCAGGCGTGACAGTTTCAAGTTCGCGCTCAGCGGGTCCAGCGCGCGAAAGCTGCGGCGCCTCGACGTCAATCTGCTGGCCGGCCGCGTCATCGAGCGCGCCATGTTCCCTCTGGTGGCGAAAGAGCTCGGGCGCGATTTCAAGCTCGACGACGCGCTCCGCTTCGGCACGCTTCCGGGGGTCGTCAGCGACACGCGGTACCGTGTTGACATGCTCAGGGCCTACGTCAACACCTATCTTCGCCAGGAGATCCAGCAGGAGGCCCTGGTCAAGGACCTCGGCTCGTTCCATCGCTTCCTCAAGGTTGCCGCCATCATGCACGGGCAGGTCGTCAACCAGGCGGCGATCGCTCGTGATGCCGGCGTCGCCCGCACCACCGTCCAGCGCTTCTTCGACACACTCGTCGATACCCTGGTAGGACATCTGGTGCCAGCGTGGCAGCCGAAGGCAAAGGTCCGCGAGGCCGGCAAGCCCAAGTTCTACTTCTTCGACCCCGGTGTGGTGCGCGCCATCCGCGACGTGGTCGACGAGCCGCTGGCCGATGCCGATTGCGGGCCGCTGCTCGAAGGCTACGTGCTCCACGAGCTTCGCGCCGCCGTCGCGTACCGGGGGCTCGGCGGAGGGATCTCCTACTGGAGCACGCCCGGTTCGAAGGAGATCGACTTCGTGTGGACCAAGGGAGCGCGGTCCGTCGCCGTCGAGGTCAAGAGCTCGCGGCGGTGGCGGCCTGAGTACGCCAGGACCATCAACGAGTTCTTGGATGCGGGCATCGTGACCCGGGGATTCGTCGTCTACCGTGGTAGCCAACGGTTTCGGAGCGGCGGAGTCGATGGGGTTCCGGTCGAAGAGTTCCTGTCGATGCTTTACTCTGATGAGTTTCCAGGAGACCGCGAGCTCCAGATGTAGACTGCGATCAGGACCTCCACATCCTCATCGCGCCGGGATCCACCC
>JALOKS010000325.1 GCA_025456385.1 Thermoanaerobaculales bacterium
ATCGACCCTGCCGGCCGGGTGGCCCATCACTGGCGGAAGGTCAGCGCCAAGGGCCACGCCGCGAAGGTGCGGGAGAAGCTCGAGGAGCTGCGCGGCTGAAGTCGGAATTCGGAGTTCGGAATCCGGAGTTCGGAATTAGAAGCCGGGCGCGCGATGCACGTCGCCACGACGTCCGCGACAGGGCACACCTCGTTACTCTGCCGCGCACCCTGAAGGGTGCGCCTACAGGACGTCGCGATACCGACCCGTCGCCCGGTAAGCGGCCCCTGACCGTCGGCCTGCGGCCGACGTCCGACGTTCGAACTGTAGGCGGACCCTTCAGGGTCCGCTGGCAGTGCGCGCCACGTCGGTACCACGTCAGGTACGGGCGGGCGAAGCGGCCACGAGCCGGCAGATAGGAAACCTCCGCCAACCGCCATCGTAGACAGTTGCGAGGGTGTTCAGACATCAGGCTGACGACTCGGGAATGAACGGTGGGTGGAGCCAAAAAAATGACGAAAATGAAGAAGGCATTGATCATCGGTGTGCCGGTGCTGGCGGTGGCGGTGGTCGCGGGCGTGACCATGGCCTCGCGGAGCCGCGGCGTGGACGGCGTGGCGGTCGAGCTCGAGCCGGTCGCCTCGCGGCAGGTCGTGCAGACGGTGACCGGCACCGGCAAGATCCAGCCGATGGTGCAGGTCAAGATCTCGGCGGACGTCAGCGCCAAGATCACCCGGCTCGAGGTCAAGGAGGGCGAGTGGGTCGAGCAGGGGACCCTCCTCGTCGAGCTCGACCGCGAGGCCTACCTGGCCGCGGTCGAGAGCTCCGAGGCGAACCTGTCCGCGGCTCAGGCCGGCACCAACCTGGCGCGCGAGAACATGATCAAGGCCGAGAAGGACTACGCCCGGACCAAGGAGCTCTTCGAGCGCAGCCTCGAGTCGCAGTCGGTGCTCGACAGCATGTACGCCGCAGCCGAGGTCGAGAAGGCCCGCTACCAGTCGACCCTCGACCAGGTCGAGCAGGCCAGGGCGGCGCTGCGGCAGGCCCGCGACGCCCTCGCCAAGACGACGATCTACGCCCCGATGTCGGGCACGGTCAGCAAGCTCAACAAGGAGAAGGGCGAGATGGCGCTCGGCTCGCAGTTCCAGGCGGACGTGATCCTCGAGATCTCGAACCTCGAGGGCATGGAGGCGCTGGTCGACATCGACGAGAACGACATCGTGGCGGTCTCGATCGGCGACGAGGCCACGATCGAGCTCGACGCGCTGCCCGACCTCAAGCTCAAGGGCCGGGTGACCGAGATCGCCAACAGCGCCAAGTCCGCGGGCAGCGGCACCACCGAGGAGCGGACCGAGTTCGAGGTCAAGGTGGCGGTCACCGACCCGGTGCCGGAGCTGCGGCCCGGTATGACCGCCTCGGCCGAGATCGTGACCGAGGTCTGCGAGGACTGCGTCAGCGTGCCGATCCAGAGCGTCGCCGTGCGCACGCTCGATCAGCTCGGCGCCGCGGCGGCCGGGGAGGGCGAGGAGCCGCGCTTCACGCCCGACCGGGAGGGCTTCGTCGAGGTCGTGTGGGTGGTCGCGGACGGGAAGGCGCAGGCGCGGCAGGTCACGACGGGCATCCAGAGCGAGACCCACATCGAGATCGTCACCGGCCTGGCGGTGGACGAGCAGGTGGTCACCGGCAGCTACCGCGCGATCAGCCGCGACCTCAAGGACGGGTCGCTGGTGACGGTCGGCGCGGCTGGGAGCGAGGGCTGAGGCCATGACACTGCAGCTGCGGTCCGTCGAGAAGCTCTACGACATGAACTCGGTCGGGGTCCACGCCCTGAAAGGGGTCTCGTTCGAGATCGCCCGCAACGAGTTCGTGGCCATTATGGGCCCCTCCGGCTCCGGCAAGTCGACGCTGATGAACATCATCGGCTGCCTGGACGTGCCGACCGCCGGCAGCTACCTGCTCGACGGCTCGGACGTCAGCGGTCTCGGCGAGGACGAGCTCGCCGAGATCCGCAACGCCAAGATCGGCTTCGTCTTCCAGACCTTCAACCTGCTGCCGCGCGCCGACGTCTTCCACAACGTCGAGCTGCCCCTAATCTACGCCGGCATGCGACCGGCGCAGCGTCGGAGGCTCGCCGAGGAGGCGATCGCCAGGGTCGGTCTCGCCGACCGCATGCACCACCGGCCGAACGAGCTCTCGGGGGGGCAGCGGCAGCGAGTGGCGATCGCGCGCGCGCTGGTCAACCGGCCGACGATCCTGCTCGCCGACGAGCCGACCGGAAACCTCGACAGTGCAACCGGAGAGGAGATCATGGGCGTCTTCGGCGCCCTCCACGCCGACGGCAACACCATCCTCCTCGTCACCCACGAGGACGAGATCGCGCGCCACGCGCAGCGCGAGATCCGCCTGCGGGACGGGCTGATCGAGAGCGATCTGCTCCGGTCGGAGGCGGCGTGAGCTCCGTCCAGGCCTCCGTCGAGGCCCTGCGCATCGCGATCTCCGCGCTGCGCGCCAACAAGGCCCGCGGGATTCTCACCACCCTCGGCATCATCATCGGCATCGTCGCGGTATCGACGACCATGACCGCCGCCAACGGCCTCGCCAACAACTTCCGCGAGAGCGTGTCTGTCCTGGGCACGGACGTGCTCTACGTGTCGCGGATGCCGTGGATCTTCCAGGGCCGCTTCTTCCAGTTCCGGAACCGGCCCAACCTGGAGCTGAAGGACAGCGACAAGCTGGCGCAGCAGCTTGGGGCGGGGGTGCTCGTCAACCCGACCGACGACACGAGCCGGCCGGTCAAGTACCTCTCGGAGGTCATCGACGACGCCCGGATCGTCGGCACCACCGACAAGCACGTGCTGGTGTCGAGCGCGGTCCCCGAGCTCGGCCGCTTCCTCACCGGCTACGACGTGGTCTTCAAACGCCGGGTCTGCGTGCTCGGCACCACCATGCGCGAGCAGCTCTTCGGCGAGACGGACCCGATCAACCGGAAGATCAGGATCGGCCGCTCGGAGTTCCGGGTCGTGGGCGTGATGGAGAAGCAGGGCAGCGCGGGCTTCTTCGGCGGCCCTGACTTCGACAGCCAGATCTTCGTGCCGGTGACGACCTTCGTGCGCGAGTTCGGAGGCCACGAGCGCAGCTTCGACATCGCGGTCAAGGCGCCTCCCGGCGCGGTGCTCGCCGACTTCGAGTACGAGGTGGTGGGCGAGATGCGCAAGATCCGGCGCCTGCGCCCCAACGAGGAGGACGACTTCGCGATCAACAAGATGGACTCGCTGCTGTCGGCCTTCAACAACGTGATGGGGGTGGTGCTGGCGATCGGCATGGCGGTGACGGGGATCTCGCTGTTCGTGGGTGGGGTCGGGGTGATGAACATCATGTTCGTGTCGGTGACCGAGCGCACGCGGGAGATCGGCATCCGCAAGGCCATCGGCGCGAAGCGGCGCTCGATCCTCCTCCAGTTCCTCCTCGAGTCGTCGGCGATCTGCCTGAT
>JALOKS010000003.1 GCA_025456385.1 Thermoanaerobaculales bacterium
ACCAATCCGCATACTTCGTCCCGTCGAGAGCGACGCCCTCCGAGCTCGTGCGCACGTCGTAGATGTTCTCGCCGCCCCAGGAGGTCGCGTCCGGGTCGTCCTGGTAGGAGCGCAGCACCCAGTCCTCCTTGGTCATCGGATCGACCGGGATCCTGCGCAGGAACCGCCGCTCGGTCTCCTGACCGACGATCTCCACGCCCTCCACGAGCTCCTCGAGGGACTCCGGATAGCCCTCGCCGCCGAGCTTGACCGGGATCAGGCCCTGGTCGGAGAGGCGCTTGTACTCGTCGATGGCGGTCCGGATCTGGCGCAGGGCGAGCCGCAGCTCGGCCTCCTTGTGGCGCTTGACCGTGAACTTCGCGACCGGCAGGGCGATCGTCGACAGCACGGCGATGAGGGCCACGACCATCACCAGCTCGGCGAGGGTGAAGCCCGGGGCCCGACGACCGGCAGGGCTCACGGGCTCTCCTCCGGCCGGTCGAAGGGGTTGACGAAGAGGGCCCCGTCGCTCGCCGCCACCGGCAGGACGATGCCGTCCGCGGTGATGGCGGAGGCTGCCGTGAAGACGATGGGCGCGGGACCGGCCTCGAGGGCCTGCACCTTGAGTGCGGCGACCGCCTGCCCGCTCTCGATGCCGCCCACGACCACGAGCTCGAGCTCGATCCAGCCCTCGTTCGCCCGCACCTCGTCGCGCAGGAGCTCGACGCCCGGCGCCGGCAGGAGCTCGGCGATCCACAGCCGCGAGGGGTCGTAGGACAACCCCAGCGGCAGACGGTAGGAGCCCGAGCCGCCGCGCACCACGACCTGCAGGATCGTCTCGTCGCCCGGGCGGATGGACACCACCGACGGCTCGAGCCCGACGAGCAGCGGCGGCAGCGAGCTGAGTGCGCCGTCCGGTCCGAGGGCGGGCGATCCGACGCCGAGGTCCCCGCCGACCACGGCAGAGCTCTTCTCGGATCCCGACGGCACGAGCTCGACGCCCCCGGCCTCCGTCGGCGGCGTGACGCGGCGCGGCGCCGTCGGCCGGCGGGCCGTGGGCGAACCGTAGGGAGTGCCGGTCTCACTCTCCTCCTCGACCGCCTCCTGCCCCTCGGCCTCGACCGGCTCGCCCCCCCCTCCGCTGTCGAAGGGACCGCTGCCCGCGCGCCCCGACTGCACCCGGGGCGTCGCCCCGAAGTACGAGATCCGGCTCTCGGTGCCCACCCAGACCGGCGCCAGGTCCTCCTCCTCGATGTCCGGGAAGCGGATGATCTGCGGCGTCAGCGTCAGCACCAGGTCGGTGTCCTTGTCGGTCGTGCTCTCGCTGCGGAACAGCCGGCCGAGATACGGGATGTCGCCGAGCAGCGGGGTCTTGGTGACGCCTTTGGTCTTGTCGCGGCGGATGAGGCCCGCGAGCAGGCTCGACTCGCCGCTCTTGAGCCGGATCACCGAGGAGATGGTGCGGGTGCCGATGGTGACCGCCTCCTGGTCCGGGCCCACCGGCACCGTGTCGCCGAGGTTCGAGATCTCGACCTTGAGGTTGAGGGTGATCTCGCGGTTGTGGTGGACCCGCGGCTCGACCTCGATCTGGATCCCCACGTCCTTGTACTGGAAGGAGGTGATGGGCACCACGTTGCCGCCGGCGGTGTTCGAGGTGTTGAAGCTGGTCACCGGAATCGGCACCTGGTCGCCGATCAGCAGGCTCGCCTTCTCGCCCTCGGTGATCCGCAGCTGCGGCTGCGCCAGCACCTCGGCCTCGCCGGAGGACTTGGCGAGGTTGATGAGCACGCTCGGCACGTTGATGAACCAGTCGCCGCGCGAGATGTTTTCGAGGTCGTCGAGGCTCAGCGACCCGTCCGGCGCACCAGGGTTGATGGCGCCGGTGTCGAGCTGGAGGTTGAAGTTGTAGGTCGACAGCGCGGCGCCGATGTCCGAGTTTTTCGTCGAGCTCATGATCAGGATCTCGACGTCGACCAGGACCTCCGCCTTGGCCTTGTCGTTGACCCGGATCAGCTTCTCGGCGATCGCGACCTTGTCGGCGGTGTCGCGCAGGGTGATGGCGTTGAGCTGCTCGTTGGTGGACAGGCGCCGGGCCTCGATCAGCGAGCGCAGCAGCTTGTCGATCTCCTTGACGTCGGCGTTGGAGAGGAAGAAGGTCTTGATGACCAGGTCCTCGTAGTCGCGCCGGGTCTGCGGCGTGTCCTCGACGACGATGATCGACTGCTCGTCGAGCACCTTGTAGAAGTGCCCCGCGGCCTGCATCACCATCTCCAGCGACTGCTCGGCCGTCAGGTCGCGGAGCTCGATCGCCAGCCGGTCGTCCTTGAGCTTGGGGTCGAAGAGGACGTTGAAGCCGTAAGCCTTGCCGATGGCGTCGTAGATCTCCTTGACCGGCTTCGCCTTGGGAAAATTGAGGGTGATCGGCTCCTTGGACCTGGGATCGAGCACCGGCGGCTTGACCTTGGCCTCCCGCGCCTGCGCCTTGAGCTCCTCGAGCTTCTGCGGGCCGTCCGGGCTCGACAGGATCTCGATCTCCCGGCGGACGTCCTCGAGCACCTGCTCCGCGTACTGGTTCGACGGGTCGAGCTGCACCGCCATCTGCAGCTCGTTGGCCGCCGGCAGCAGCCGCCCGATGCGGCGCAGGGTCATTCCATTCTCGAAGTGGCGCTGGGCCGCGCGCTGCCGGGCGAAGGCGAGCTGCATCTTGTACTCGACGTTGTCGGGCTCCTCCGCGAGAGCCTGCAGGTAGTGGTAGACCGCGGCGTCCCAGTTCTTGTGCCCGAAGGCCTCCGCTCCCTCGCTGGCGGTCTTCTTGGCTGTCGAACAGCCGGCGAGCGCGACCGCGAGGGCGGCCGCCACGGCGAAGCCTCGGCTCCCGAACCTATTTGTCCGACAACGGTACACTGGTGTCCTCCGAAGCATCGTAGCCGATGAAGCCGATGGTGACCGACTCGAGGCCGATGGCGCGCACGATGAAAATGCCGTCGATGACCTGGCCGACGGTCGCCACCTCGATCTCGGCGCTGTCGCCGTCACCCTTGCGGAAGGCGGCCACCAGCGTCGGCGTGGGCCCGAGATGGCCGATGTACTCGCGATCGAAGGGCGGCGGCGGAGGCTTGACCTCCCCGTCGAGGCCGCGGGCGATCCGCGGCGTCGGCGTCGGTCGCGGCGGCAGGGTCGGCCGCGGGGTCGGCGGCGGCGTCAGGTTGCGGGTCGGCGTCGGGGGCGGCCGAAAGGCGAAGGGGTTGGCGTCCGAAGCGGCGCCCGCACCGCCGGGCGTCGGGCTTCCCATGGCGAGCAGCGGCAGCTCGTGCGCGGTGTAGTCGAGGTCGCTCGCGCCCGCAGATCCCCCGCCGCCTGATGCCTCTCTGAGCGAGTAGACGAGCGCCGCCGCTGCGACCACGACCAGCACCGAGACCAGAATCGTCAACCGGAGACGCTCGCGAGGGTTTGCGGCGGCTGCCATCAGCCCTCCCCTCCCGCGCCGCCGATGCCGCCGGTGAGCCGGCGCAGCTGCTCGGGGTCGGCGTCGACGAAGAAGGTCGCCAGCCGCACCGAGATCCGCAGCTGCTGGCTGACGGGAGCCTCTTCGCCCGCCAGGCTGATGCCCTCGACGAGAAAGAACTCCGGGCTCTCCTGCAGGGCCGCCAGCATCTGCCGGATCTGTCGGTACTGGCCCTCGACCGAAAACTGAATCCCGAAGCGGATGAAGCCCGTGCCGCGATCCTCCGCCGCCGTGTAGGCGAAGTTGCCGGGCAGGAGCCCGGCGTCGCGGGTCGCCGAGCCGACCGCGCGCAGGATGTCGGTCAGCCGCTCCTCCAGACTCTGGAAGACCTCACCGTGCAGGATCGCGAACTGGCGGTCGAGCTCCTCGATCCGCGCGCGATCGCCGCTCGTGGCCGTGCGCAGGCCCTCGAGGCGTGCGATCTCGCGCTCGAGCTCCTCGATACGGCTGCGGACCTGGGCTCGCCGGCCTCCCGACTCCGAGGACTGCCAGAGAAAGAGAGCAGCCGCCACGACGCACAGCGCGATCGCCGGCAGCCACACCGCGAGCAGGCGCCGCCACGGCCGGAGGTCGAAGGTCATGGCGCCTCCGCAGCGGGCAGGTACACGACCCGCAGTCTGAGCAGGTAATCTCCGGTCCCCGAATCCTCCGGAGTGCGCTCGCTCGCGGGCGTCGGGTCCCTGAAGCTCGGGTCGGCGAGGAGATTGTCGAGGAACTGCAGCATCGCCTCACGGTTCCTCGACACCACCTCGAAGGTCAGGGTCACGCTGTCGTCGGCGACTGCGGGCGTGACTCTGACGAGGCGCACGTCGTAGGGCATGACGCGCTCGATGTCGTCCAGCATCCGCAGCCAGGAGAAGGCCTGCTCGCGGAGCACCAGGTTGGTGGCCTTCACCCTCGCCTCGAGGGAGCGCCACGGCACCCTGTTGAGAGCGTTGACATCCGCCCTGACCGCCGCGGCGAGCTCGGAGTGGCGTTTCTCCAGCTCGTCTCTGGTCGCGGCCTCGGTGCCCAGCACCCGGTGCGAGACGAGGAGCAGGCGGAGATCGAGCAGGATGAGCACCACTGCGAGGAACGCCGCTGCTCCGATGACCAGCCACACCGGACGCGTGTTGAGGAAGGGGCGCGAGGCGAGGTTCGGCGTGATCACCGCACCTCCCCGTTCACGACGGCAACTGCCGGAGCGAGGCGGGCGGCGCCGATCCGGTCCGCGACCGTGGTCGGCCCGCAGGCCGGCCTGACGGCGCCGACCAACGGGGCCAGCCGCGGCTGCTCGCCGACCCAGCGGCGGAGAGCGGCCTCCAGCTCCCGGTTCGGGCACACCAGGCTCACCTCGATCTCGCCGGCCAGCCCGAAGCGGTCGCGGATGAAGTCGAGCGTGAGGCGGAGCTCGCGGGTGATCGTCTCGGCGGCGTCGACGTCCGAGGGCAGCGGCTTGCTGCGCAGAAGCCTCGCCGCCCCGCCCTCGAGCACCAACACCGACAGGAAGTTGTCCTCGGCCTGCACGATCATCGCCGGCCTCTCCGCCCCGGCGCCGCGCGGCACCGACGCGAACAGCCTCGTGGTGACGAGCCCGACCTCGATGCCGATCTCCTGGAACGCGGCCTCGAGTGCCGCGACGGCCTTCTCGATTCCGGCGAGCACCACGAGCTTGCGGCGCGAGCCGAGCTCCGGCGACCGCACGATCGACAGCCGCAGCTCGGTCGGAGCGACCGGCAGGAGCTTCTTCAATCGCCAGCGAACGACCTCGTGCAGCTCACGCTCCCGCCGCGGCAGCCCTTCGGCCTCGAGCAGGAAGCTCCGCAGCCAGCTCGAAGGCACGATGACGGCGGCGTTCCTGGCGCCCTCGGCCGCGCCTCGGAGGCGCGCCAGGCAGGGGCCCGCGAGCTTCCGGTCCACGGCCTGCAGGCCGACCGGACCGACCTCGAAGGCGCCCTCCGGAGTGTCCTCCGCGGCGCAGTGGAACGCGGCCGGCGCGAAGCGGTAGACCATCACCGCCGAGCCCGTGTCGAGGTCCCAGGCGGCGGCCGGCGGAGGGCTGGTCAGCAGGCGTTGCCAGTTCATTCGACGAAGGTCACCTTGTTGATGTCGTAGAGCGAGGTCTCGCCCGCGAACACCTTCTGCAGCGCCGACTCGCGCAGGAAGCGCATCCCCTCGGCCTTGGCCGCCCGCTTGATCTCGGCGGCGGAGCGGCGGTCCAGGATGAGCTGGCGGATGTTGTCGGAGAGATTCAGGAGCTCGGCGATCGCCAGCCGGCCGCGGTAACCGGTGCCGTTGCACTCGATGCAGCCGCCCCCCTCGTAGAAGGGAAAGTCGCGGTAGCGATCGGCGTCGAGACCCGAGTCGTCGAGCAGGGTGTCCGTGACGGCTGCGCGCCGTTTGCAGTGGACGCAGATCCGCCGCACCAGGCGCTGCGCGAGCACGCAGTTCAGCGCCGACACGAAGTTGTAGAGGTCGACCTTCATGTTGAGGAAACGGCCGATGACGTCGACGACGTTGTTGGCGTGCACGGTGGTGAAGACGAGGTGGCCGGTCAGCGCCGACTGCACCGCGATCTGTGCGGTCTCCTCGTCGCGGATCTCGCCGACCATGATCTTGTCAGGGTCGTGGCGGAGGATCGAGCGCAGGCCGCGGGCGAAGGTGAGGCCCTTCTTCTCGTTGACCGGGATCTGGGTGATGCCCTGGAGCTGGTACTCGACCGGGTCCTCGATGGTGACGATCTTGTCCTCGACGGAGCGGATCTCGGACAGGCAGGCGTAGAGCGAGGTCGTCTTGCCCGACCCGGTGGGTCCGGTCACCAGGACCATGCCGTAGGGCTCGTTGATGAACTTGCGCAGCTGGCGCTTGGTGTCCTCCTCGAAGCCGAGGACGTCGAGGTTGAGGGTCTTGAACTCGGCGTTGGTCGACTCCTTGTCCAGAATGCGGATGACCGCGTCCTCACCGTGCACGGTCGGCATGATGGACACGCGGAAGTCGATGGTGCGGCCCGAGAACCTGACCTTGAAGCGCCCGTCCTGCGGGATCCTCTTCTCCGCGATGTCGAGCTCCGACATCACCTTGACCCGGCTGATGATGGTCGTGTGGTGGCGCTTGTCGATCGACTTCATGGCCTGGTAGAGGACGCCGTCGATGCGGTACTTGACCACGACCTCGCGGTCCTGGGTCTCGATGTGGATGTCCGAGGCCCGGCGCTGGATGGCGTTGAAAAGCACCGAGTCGACGAGCCGGATGATCGGCGAGGAGTCGGCCGTGATGCGGTCGATCGACAGCACCTCCTCGCCGTCGTCCGCCTCCTGCACGAGCTGCATGCTGAAGCCCTCGGTTGCCTCGTCGAGAACGCGCTGCGTGGACTCCGACTTCTCGAGGATGTCGGCGATGCGCTTCGCGGGGCCGACGCTGAGCTCGAGCGGACGCGCCAGCACGAGCTCCACCTCGTTGACCGCGACAACGTTTGATGGGTCGGCCATCACGACCTGGAGCGCCTCTCCCCGCGAACGCAGCGGCAGGAACTGGTAGCGGAGCATGATCTCGACGGGGATGGTGCGGAACAGCTCGGGATCGACGTGGAACTCGTGCAGCGGGTCGAAGGGCAGCTGCAGGCGCTCGGCCAGCCGGAGGGCCTCCCGCTCCTCCTCGTGGACCTCGCGGTCCTGTTCGAGGATGACGAGCTGCTGTTCGAGGTTGGGGTCGGTGGCCATGGCTCCCTCAGGCGATCTTGGTGACGATCGTGAGCAAAGGATAATAGACGGCCAGCAGCAGGCCCGCCACAACCAGGCCCATGAAGACCAGGATCACGGGTTCGATCAGGGTCACAACCCGCCCCAGCGTGAACTCGATCGACTCGTCGAAGAAGTCCGAGGTGTGGCCGAGCATCTCGGGCAGGGCTCCGGTCGACTCACCGACGCGAACCATCGCCAGGGCCATCGCGGGAACGCGTCCGGTGTCCGCGAGCGCGTCCGACAGCGGCCTGCCCTCCTGGACCTCCTGCACGCAGCCGAGAAAGAGCGCGGCGATGTAGGCGTTGCTGACCGAGGTCGAGGCGGTCTCGAGCGCGGGCACCATTGGCGTGCCGCCGCCGAGCAGGATCGCCAGCGAGCGGCTGAACTGGGAGAGCGCGAACAGGTGCGACAGGCGGCCGACGAGCGGCAGCCGGAGCCGCCAGCGGTCGGTGGCCATCCGCCCGGCCGGCGACGATCGCCAGGCCCGGAGCGCGTAGACGGCAAGCACCACCCCGGCCAGGATCAGAGGCCAGTTGTCGCGGATGCCGGAAGCCAGGCCGATCACCAACCGGGTCGGCAGCGGCAGGTCCGTCTGGAACTGGACGTAGAAGTCCGAGAAGCTCGGGATGACGTAGGTCATCAGCACGATCACCAGACCGACCGCCAGGGTCACAAGCACTGCCGGATAGGTGAGCGCGCCGATGATCTTCCGGCGCACCGCCTCGACCAGGCGCTGGTACTCCACGAAGCGCTCGATCACCTGCTCGAGCTCGCCGGTGCGCTCACCCGCTTTCAGGGAGTTCGCGTACAGGCGCGGGAAGGTGTCGCCGAGGGCGAGAAAGGCATCGGAGAGGGCGATGCCGGTGGTCACCTGCTGGTGCACCTTGGCGAGCAGGGCCCGGAAATGGGGGCTGGTCTGCTGGTCCTTCAGGAGGTCGAGGGACTGCGCGAGCGGCATGCCGGCGTGCAGCAGCGTCTTGAGCTGGGTGTTGAAGAGCAGAAAGTCCTGACCGCTGACCTTCTCGGCGCGCGACAGCAGCGGCACCCTGATCCGCGAGCGCGCCCGGGCGAGGGCGAAGACGTGGAAGCCCTCCGCCTCGAGCTCGCGGCGCAGGGCCTCGAGCGAGGCGGCGACCCGGCGCTGCTCCGTCACGGAGCCGTCCGGGGCGCCGAGCCGGCAGACGAACTCCGGCACTCAGCCGCTCCCGGCCTCGCGCGCCTGGATGATCAGGACCCACCCCGACGCCGCCTTCTCCGAGCCGCCGGCGCCGATGTAGACCTTCTGGTTCGGCGACAGGAGCACGGTCGTGCGCAGGACCTGCTCGCTGCGCTGCTCGCCGCCGGGCGCCACCGACAGCCGGTGCAGGCTCAGACCCCGCAGGTGGATGCGGTCGCCGGGATCCGGGGCGCCCCACGGCGAGTCGGCGGAGTGGGCGGGGAGCTGGGCGAGGAACTCGACCTTGAAGCCGCCGCCGAGCTCGGCGGCCGCCGAGCTGCCGAGCTCCCCTTCGAGGACCGCGCTGCCGAGCCGGCGGTAGGAGGGGAAGCGGAACATCGTCTTCAGCCGCTCGTCGGCCTCGACCTCGTCGACCGTTCCGTACGGCTGCACCGGTCCGCCCTCGAGGAGCTCGACCTCGATGCGGTAGTGGCTGGGCACGCGGTCGATCTCCGCGATCCGCTTCGCCACCCGCTCGACGACCTCCGGCAGGTCCTGGACGGTCATCCGCGACTGCTTCGGGTGCAGGGTCAGGGCCCCGCCCTCGGAGAGCAGCGGCTGCACCGCGGCCGAGGCCTCGGCCACGGAGACGTGGCGCAGGGTGAACACTCTCGACACCGTGTCCGCCGCGGCCGCCGCGGCGGCGAGGGCGAGCACGAGCAGGACTGAAAAGCCCGCGCGGCGCATCGGCCTAGAGCTCCAGCGCCGGGTTGACGATGAAGTACACGGCGGTGTCCTGGTCGCCGCCGGCGGCGAGCTGGTAGACGCGGACGCCCTCCCCGGCCATCTCGACCTCGACCGACGGCGGAGCCGCCTCCGGACCCTCGAGGGCGGCCTGACTCACGGCAGGAGGCGGCGCCACGGCGCCGTCGGGCGCAAGCCGCCACAGGAGGGCGGCGCTGAGCGCGAGGACCGCCGCTGCCGCTGCCGCCATGATCGGCCGCCGCGGTCCGGAGAGCCGGCGGGCGAGGCGCTGCTGGCGGATCTGCGAGGTCACCGCCGCGGCGCAGGCCTCGATCCGGCCCGGGTCGACCCGCGGCGCGTCGGCGAGCGCGAACAGCAGGCTGGGCTCCGCAACCAGCGCCCAGCTCCGGCAGCCGGCGCAGTCGCGGAGGTGGCCGCGGAAGATCGCCCGCCGATCCGCGTCGAGCGTGTCGTCGAGGTAGGCGCCGAGCATGTCCCGATACAGCGTGCAGTCCATCTCATCCCCTCTCTGAAGCGGGCAGGTACTCCGGAAACCTCTCTTTGATCGCGACCTGCAGAGCCTTGCGGGCCTGGAAGACGTGGTTGCGAACCGTGGTCGCGGTGCAGCCCAGAATCTCGGCCACCTCGGAGGTGTCCAGTCCCTGCATCTCCCGCAGCACGAAGGCGCTGCGCTGCTGCGGCGTCAGCACACCCACCAGCCGCCGGAGCACCGCTTCCGTCTCGCGCGAGTCGAAGCGGCTGCCGGCACTCTCTCCCTCGCCCACCAGCCGCAGGTGGTGCTCGGCGCCCGCCTTGTGCGCGCGCTCGCGGCTCGAGCGCGAGCGCAGCAAGTCGATGGCCAGGTTGGTGCCGATGCGGTACAGCCAGGTCGTAAAGCTGAAGCGGGGGTCGTAACGATCGAGCCGCTGCCAGGCGCGAAGGAAGGCCATCTGCACGACATCCCAGGCCTCTGTGTCATCACCCAGGATTCGGGCCACGGCACGGTGGAGCCCCGGCGAGTGCCTCCGAACGAGCTGCGCGAAGGCCTCTTCGTCGCCGGCGCGCGCCGCCTGCACCCAGCCCGGCTCATCCATGGCCGGCCCGGCTCGGCGCACGCTGTCCGCGGCGACAATCCACAGGTTCTCCCTCACCATCGCTTCCCCGCTACGGTATACGGACCCCTGCGTGACACCGTTGGGGAACCTCATGGCAGATGCTACCACCCCGGCGGGAGCAAGCTCCCGCCGGGGTCTTGTATCGGCCCCCGGGCCGGGCCGGGCCCGGGGGCCGATACAAGAGAATGGCGCAGATTACGGTATCCTTCCGCGGCGGAGGCGCGCATGGATATTTCGATCGAGTACTGCGTGTCTTGAAACTACCTGCCTCGGGCCGCCGGGCTGGCGGCTGAGCTGGATCGGGAGTTCGGTGCGAGCACCCGTCTGATCAAGGGCAGGGACGGTGTCTTCGAGGTCACCGTCGACGGCGCCCTGCTGTTCTCGAAACGGGCCCTCGCCCGCTTTCCCGAGGACGGCGAGGTGGCGGCGGCGATCCGCGCCCGCTGAGGAGAGCTCAGGCAGGGCCGTTGCCGCCGCCCGGCCGGCGGCGGTAGATGTGTCGCTCCAGGATCTTCGAGTAGGGCGTCCAGGCCTCGTCCTCGGAGCCGTCGGCGGCGATCGCCTCGAGCATGCCGGCGACCTTCGAGTCCAGGTTGTCCGCCATGTGCACCAGCAGCGCCTCCGGGGTCTTCGGCCGGCGCGGCGAGCCGTACTCGTACTCCCCGTGGTGCGAGAGCAGGATGTGCAGGAGGTGGCGGCGGGTCTCCGCCGGGAAAGCCTGGAGCTCGGCGATCGTGCGGTCGACGAACAGGGCCTCCATGCTGAGGTGGCCGAGCAGGCGGCCGTCATCGGTGTACTCGATGGAGGGCCCGATCTCCAGCTCCCAGATCTTGCCGAGGTCGTGGAGGAGCGCCCCCGCCACCACGAGATCGGCGCTGAGGCCGTAGTGGCGGGCCAGCGTTCGGGCCACGCTCGCCATCGACACCGTGTGCTCGAGCAGGCCGGAGCGGAAGGCGTGGTGCATCGACCGTGCCGCGGGCGCCAGCCTGAAGCGTCGCTCGATGTCGGGGTCGGAGAAGATCCGGAACAGCAGTTGGCGGAGATCGGGGTCGGCGACCTCCTCGATGAGCGTGGTCAGCTGCTGCCAGAGCTGGGCCGGGTCGGCCGCGGAGGCACGCACGAAGATCTCCTCGTCGACCGCTTCACCGGAAACCCCGCACGCCGTCCGGACCACGAGCTGCAGCTGCTGGTTGTAGCGCTGCACCTGGCCCTTGACCGCGGCCACCGTGCCCGGCTGCAGGACCTCGCGCAGGCGGTCGACGTTCTGCCACACCAGCGCCGTCACCTCGCCGGTGCGGTCGCCGAGGACCGCAGCGAGGTAGGGGCCGCCGCCGCGGCGCTGGCGGAGGTCCGCCGAGCGCACCGCGAAGTGCTCGTCGACCTCGGCCCCGGCCTTCAGGTCCTTGACCCAGGTCCGCGGCCGCTCAGTTCCGTTCGCCTCGCTGCGGCTCACTGCCCGCCTCCTGCGAGCATCTGGAGAACCATCGGCACGCGCTCCTCGTGCACCTCGACCAGGTAGTCCTTCTTCAGCTTCTCCACCAGGCCCCGGGTCTGGCTCTCGTAGCTGTCGGCCGAGCGCTGCCGCCGCAGCTCCGGCCCAACCTCCTCGAAGGGGCGGTACCCGGCCGGGATCCGACGCACCAGGCGGACGATCTGGACGCCGTTGGGCACGGTCAACGGGTCGGTGATGCCGCCCTCGGCGAGAGGCTCGAGAGCGGCGCGCAGATCGGCGCGGCAGTCGTCGACCGGAATCGCACCGAGGTCCTGCAGCTCAGCGCCCGCGAGAATCGCCTCCGCCTTGAGATCGGCGCCGCCGCGCACCCTGTCGACGAGCCCCTGCGCCCGCTGCCGCAGCGCCGCTTCGGTTTCCTGATCGGGAGACAGGAAAACCTGCTCGAGCTGGAGCATCGGCGGCACGCGGAACCTCTCTTTCTCGGCCTCGTACTGCCGGCGAAGCTCCTCCTCCGTGACCTCCACCGGCCGGACCTCACCCTGCACGGCCCGCTGCAGCGTCATCGTGCGCCGGTAGCGCTCGCGCAGCGTGTCGACGGTCAGCCCGGCGCTGGCCAGGGCCTGCTGCCAGGCGGCGTCGTCCTCGAGCTTGTTCTCCTTGCGGAGGCCCGCCAGTGCCTGCTCCACCATCTGGTCATCGATCACGATCTGCTTCTCGGTTGCCCGCTCCATCAGCACGAGCTCGTTGACGACCTCCTGCAGCAGGGCCTCGACGAACTCGCGGACCTCGTCGCTCGAGGACGGCGGCGGCGAGATCTGCGAGATCTCGGAGCGCACGCGCTCGCTGAAGTCGGAGACCGTGACGATGCGCTCGTTGACGCGCACCATCATGCCCTCGAGGAGCACGCGATCTGCCGCGCCGAGGAGCACCGGCAGCAGCAGGAGAGAGAAAGCGAACGCCGCTGGCCTTCTAGCCATTCCTTCGACCCTCCAGGTAGCGCCCGTCGTAGGCAAACCACATCCGTCCCGGGTTGACGCGCACGCCGATCTCGGCGGCCAGCGTCCGCACGCACTCGCGGGCGTGCTCTCGGGCGATCCGCTGGGCGAGCTCGGCGCGGACCGTCGCTTCCACCTCCGCCTGCACCGGAGGACCGGCCGGCACCAGCTCGAGCACCTGGAACAGGTGGTAGCCCGTCGGGCCTTGGATCGGCCGCGAGATCCCGCCGGGCGCGAGCGAGAAGACGACCTCCTCGATCTCCGGCGGCAGGCTGTCCTCGAAGACGGTGCCCAGCCCCCCACCTTCGGCGGCATTGGGTGCCCGGCTGATCTCGCGCGAGAGCGCCACGAAATCGGCGCCGGAGTCCAGGCGGCGCCGCGCCGCCTGCGCCTCCTCGAGCGTGCCGACGAGGATCTGCCGTACCTCGGCCCGCGCCGGGACGACCTCCTGCATGCGGGCGGCCGTGTCCCGCGCGACCCCGGCCGGATCGGGCGCAGGGGCATCGCCGCACAGGCGCTGCACCAGGCGCTGCAGCTGGGCGGGGCCGAGGGTGGCTTCGTCGACAGGGGTCGCGGGCTCGCGAAGCCGGGCGGCTTCGAGCAGGACCTTGCGGTCCAGGTACTGGTCCAGCAGTCGCGACGCGACCGCCGACCCGGCTCGCTGCCAGGGCTCGCCCGTCGCCTCGGCCACATGGCTCTGGAATGCTTCGAGAGCGAGCCGCTGCTCGCCGACCCTTGCCAGTGCATCATCCTCCCGGCCGCAGGCGAGAACTGCGCAGCCGGCGAGGGCGACGAACCATGCGCGTCGAGCCGGTCGGACCGCCATCCGCGAAGACTAACACGGCCGGCAGCTTCGCTGCCGGCAGGTGGAGGCTCGCGACCGAGAGACCGCCGTCGGGTGCGGTCGACACCCGGACCCCGTGGCCGAGCTCGCTCTGCGGACGGGAACCCACGGCCCTATCGTAGCAAGCGGTCCGCCGCCGGCCCGGTCGCTCCGCCGGGGCCGGCGTCGCCGGCGACGGCCTCGAGGAAGCGCAGGAGCTCGTCGAGGCCGGCGCCGTCGTCGGCGCCCGGCAGGCTCAGCTCGCCGCTCGGGCTCAGCCGCGCCTCCGGCCAGCCGCCGACCGCCTCGGCGAGGCCTTCGGGAGGCGCCGATGCGGCGTCGAAGCGCAGCTGCCAGCGGCGCCCACGGCGCGCCACCGAGATCGCGCCGGCGCGGCGGGCCAGCATGCGCACCCGCTGCGCGCGAGCCAGCGATCCGAGCTGCGCCGGCGGCGGGCCGTAGCGATCGGCCATCTCGTCGACCAGGCGCGCAACCGCCTCCTCGCTGTCGCAGGCGGCCAACCTCTTGTAGAAGCTGAGGCGCAGGGCGGGCTCCGGCAGGTAGGCCTCCGGCAGCTGGAGGTCGAGGCCGAGGCGGAGCTCGACCTCGCGGCGCGACACGGCCGGCCGCCCCTCGAGCTCGGCCACGGCCTCCTCGAGGAGCTGACAGTAGGTCTCGAAGCCGACCGCCTCCATGAAACCGTGCTGCTCGGCCCCGAGCAGATTGCCCGCGCCGCGGATCTCGAGGTCGCGGGCCGCGATGCGGAAGCCGGCGCCGAGCGCGCAGAACTCCTGGATGGCGGCCAGCCGCGCCCGGGCGGTCGGGGTCAGCGGTTGGCCCGGCGGCACCAGGAAGTATGCGAAGGCCAGCCGCTCCGAGCGGCCGACCCGGCCGCGCAGCTGGTAGAGCTGGGCGAGGCCGAAGCGATCGGCGCGGTTGACGAGCAGGGTGTTGGCGTTGGGAATGTCGAGGCCGTTCTCGATGATCGCGGTGGCCAGCAGCACGTCGGCCTCGCCGTCGAGGAAGCTCTGCATCGCCCGCTCGAGGTGCCGCTCGGTCATCTGCCCGTGCGCCACGGCGACCCGCGCTTCGGGCACGACCCTCCGCAGCCAGTCCGCGAAGGCGCCGATCGAGCGCACCCGGTTGTGGACGAAGTACACCTGGCCGCGGCGCTCCATCTCGTAGAGAACCGCCTCGCGGACGATCTCCTCGGAGAACTCGATGACCGCCGTCTCCACCGCCTGGCGGTCGCGCGGCGGCGTCTCGATGATCGAGATGTCGCGCAGCCCGCTCAAGCTGAGGTTGAGGGTGCGGGGAATCGGGGTCGCCGACATCGCCACGACGTCGACCTCCGCGCGCAGGCGCTTCAGCCGCTCCTTCTGCGCCACTCCGAAGCGCTGCTCCTCGTCGAGGACGACGAGCCCGAGGTCGCGGAAGCGGACGCCGTCCCCGAGCAGCCGGTGGGTGCCGACGACGACGTCGACGCGGCCCTCCGCGAGGCCCTCGAGCACCGCCCGCGCCTCGGCCGGCGACGAGAAGCGCGACAGCATGCGGGTCTCGACCGGAAAGCCCGCGAAGCGCCTCTGCAGCGTCGCGAGGTGCTGCTCGACCAGGATCGTGGTCGGGGCGAGCACGGCGACCTGCTTGCCTTCGAGGACGGTCTTGAAGGCAGCACGGATGGCGACCTCGGTCTTGCCGTAGCCGACATCGCCGCAGAGCAGCCGGTCCATGGGCCGCGGCGACTCCATGTCGGCCTTGATCTCCGCCACCGAGCGCTCCTGGTCCGGCGTCAGCTCGAACTCGAAGGCGTCCTCGAACTCGCGCTGCCACGGCGAGTCGGGGGAGAAGGCGAAGCCCTCCGCCGCGTGCCGCACGGCCGCCAGCCGGAGCAGCTCCGCGGCCATCTCGCGCACCGCCTTCTTGACGCGCGACTTACGGCGGCTCCAGCTGCCGCCGCCGAGTCGGTCGAGGCGCGGGCTGACGTCGGCGTCGCCGGCGGCGTACTTCTGGATCAGGTCCGCGCGCTCGACCGGTACCAGCAGCGAGTCGCCGCCGTGGTACTCGAGCGCGAGCATCTCGAGCTCGCGGCCTTCCACCGTGACCCGGCGGAAGCCGGTGAAGCGCCCGATGCCGTGATCCAGGTGGACCACGAGGTCCCCCGCCCGCAGGTCGCGGAGGTCGGACACGAAGGCGCTCGGCCCGCCGCGGCGCGGCCGCGGAGCGGGCGCCGCGGTGAGGTCGCGCCGGCCGTAGACGGCGAGGCCGCCGGGCCACACGAAGCCGCGCTGGACACCGCCCTCGGTGATCGCCACCTCTCCCGGGAGAGCCGGAGCGGACGCCGGCTCGACGCCGCCGTCGCGCAGCAGGTGCGCGAAGCGGCGCCCCTCGCCGGCGGACGCGACGACCAGCACCTGCGCCAGGTCCTGCGCACGGCGGGCGCGCAGAGTCGGCACCAGGTCCGGAAGGCGGCGTACAAAGCTCTCCGCCGGGGCGGTCGCGAGCCGCCGCCACGCAGTCGTCGTGTCGAGGACCTCGAGCCTTTCGAGTCGCAGCTTGGCCGCTTCGACCGCGGGCCGCAGCTCCTCCGGGGAGCGCAGCAGCCTCTCCGGCGGGGGCAGCTCCATCGCCCGCTGGCTGAGCGCCCGCCACTCCCGCTCGACGAGCTGCCGCCAGCGCCCGAGCTCGCCGAGCACCTCGTCACGGTCGCAGACGGTGATGTCCTGCGCCAGGTCGAGCCAGCCCACGGCGCCTCCGGCGAGGTGCAGAGCGCCCCACCACAGCCGCCGCTCGGCGCCGTCGAGCATCAGCCCCGCGAGCGCCGGCAGGTCGTCCTCGAGCATCGCCGCGACCTCGAGCCGGCGGTCGCCGCCGAAGGGATCGAGCGGCGGGATCGCGATCGACTCCAGGGGCTCTCCGCAGCTGCGCTGGGTCGGCGTGTCGAAGGCCCGGATCGACTCCAGCAGGTCGTCATCCAGCTGCAGCCGGACTCCCGAGGTGCCGCCGAGGTGGAGGTCGATGACCCAGCCGCGCACCGCGAACTCGCCGGCCTCCTCGACGAGGTCCACTCGACGGTAGCCGGCGCTGACCAGGCGGCGCGCGATCTCGCCGGGCTCGACCCGGGCGCCTGCCACGAGCCTGGTCGTGTGCTCGTCGACGAGCCCCGGCGCCGGCACCGGGGTGGCGAGCGCGCGCGCCGGCGCGACCACCAGGTCATAGGCGCCGCGGCCGATCCCGGCCAGCAGCTCGACCAGCCGCAGCCGCGCGTCGAGCGGCGGCTCGGCGCCGACGTAGGGGCTCGCGGTCTCGGCGGGGACGACCCCGACCCTGAGTCCGGGGGCCAGCAGCTCGAGGCCCGCCGCCAGGTCCTCGGCCTCGGCGACGTTCGGGGTCAGCACCAGCCCCAGCCGCGACGGCCAGCCGTCCCGGGCGAGAGCGGCGAGGGCGAGCGACCGCGCCCCCGGCACCACGCCGCCCAGCGCCAGGCCTGACGCGCCGGCGGCGAGCTCGCGTGCGAGGGGGCCGAGGTCGGGGAGGGGGTAGCTCGTCATGCTCTGGGCGCTCGGATCGAGGTGGTGAATTTTGAGTTTTGAGTTTTGAATTTTGAGTTGTGGCGGCCCAAGGCTGAAAGCCGGTCGCCGTGGTGATTTTCCCCCGTCGCCAGTGGCTCAGGAGCCACAGGGTGGCCCGTGTCAGCGCCCGAGCACGGCACCCGTCGCCAGATGTCGGAGCCTTCCGCGGCCGCAAGGTGCGGCGGAGGATCTACGAGCGGGCGCGGGGAACTCAAAACTCAAAACTCAAAACTGATAACTCTGGCGAGCCATGCCTTCCGAGGTGAGTGCCTCGCCACATGCCCCGATCCGGCGAGCCTCAAACGGAGCCTCACACCATCTCGAGCAGGTGGCCCATCTTGAGCTTCTTGGTCTCGAGGTAGACCCGGCTGGTCTCGGTCGGCGGCACCTCGAGCGGCACCCGCTCCGCGATCTCGAGGCCGAAGCCGCGCAGGGCGCTGTACTTCTTCGGGTTGTTGGTCATCAGCCGCAGGCGCCGGGCGCCGAGATCGACAAGGATCTGCGCGCCCGTTCCGTAGTCCCGCGGGTCGGCCTTGAAGCCGAGGTGGAGGTTGGCCTCGACCGTGTCCTCGCCCTGGTCCTGGAGCTCGTAGGCCCGCAGCTTGTTGAAGAGCCCGATGCCGCGCCCCTCCTGAAGCAGGTAGAGGAGGATCCCCGACCCCTCCTGGGCGATGCGCACCATCGCCGCCTCGAGCTGCGCCCCGCAGTCGCAGCGCCGCGAGCCGAAGACGTCGCCGGTGAGGCACTGCGAGTGCACCCGCACCAGGACCGGCTGCTCCGGGTCGATGGCACCCATCACCAGAGCCAGGTGCTCCTCGCCGGTCACCCGGTTGCGGTAGCCGAAGATGCGGAAGGGGCCCGCGTCGGTGGGCAGCTCCGGACCGGCGATCCGCTCGACCAGCTTCTCGGTACGCATGCGGTAGGCGATGAGGTCGGCGACGGTGAGGATGCCGAGGCCGTGCTCGGCGGCGAAGACCTGCAGCCGCGGCAGCCGTGCCATCTGCCCGTCCTCGTCCATGATCTCGCACAGCACTCCGGACGGCGTCAGGCCCGCCAGCCGCGCCAGGTCCACCGAGGCCTCGGTGTGCCCCGCCCGCTTGAGCACGCCGCCGCGCCGCGCCCGCAGCGGGAACATGTGGCCGGGGCGCCGCAGGTCCCCGGGCCGCGTCCGCGGATCCACCAGCACCCGCACCGTCGCCGCCCGGTCGTGGGCCGAGATGCCGGTCGTCGTGCCGTCCCGCGCTTCGACGCTGACGGTGAACGCGGTGCCGTGGCTCGAGGTGTTCTTCTCGACCATCAGGGGGAGCTCGAGCTCATCGCAGCGGTCCGGGGTCAGCGACACGCAGATCAGACCGCGGCCGTGGCGCGCCATGAAGTTGATCGCCTCCGGGGTCACCATGTCCGCGGCGAAGATCAGGTCGCCCTCGTTCTCGCGGTCCTCGTCGTCGACGACGATGATCTGCTGCCCCCGGGCGAGACGGCCGACGGCCTCCTCGACGGTCATGAAGGCTCTCTCGGGACGATCGCTCATACGTGGACTCCTCGGGCCGCCCTCGCGCGCCGAGCACGCATGGTAGCCCGGCGGGCACCGCGGGGCAAGCGCGGCCCCCGGGGGCAGAGAGGCGGAGGGGCAGAGGGGCGGACGGGCGGAGGACAGCGGTACTGGTACCTCGGCGGGCGGCGGTAAAATCGCGGGGCCGTGACTGGCCGGGACGTGATCTACCTCGACTGCAACGCCTCGACGCCCTGCGATCCGCGGGTGGTCGAGGCGATGCTGCCCTTCTTCACCGCGGTCGCCGCCAACCCGGCGAGCCGCAACCACCGCCCCGGCCGCGAGGCCCTCACCGCGCTCGAGGACGCTCGCGAGGTCGTCGCCCGCTGCGTCGGCGCCGGCTCTGCGACCGAGATCGTCTTCACGTCGGGCGCCAGCGAGGCCAACAACCTCGCCCTGACGGGCGCCGCCGAGGCCCTCGCGCCGCGCCGCCGCCACCTCCTGACCCAGGCCACCGAGCACCCCTCGGTGCTCGAGCCGCTGCGCCGCCTCGCGGCCCGCGGCTGGGAGCTCACGGTCCTCGGCGTCGGCCGCGACGGCCGCGTTCGCCTCGACGAGCTCGCGGCGGCCCTGCGCGACGACACCGCCCTCGTCAGCCTGATGCTCGCCAACAACGAGACCGGCGCGGTACAGCCGGTTGCCGGGGCCGCCGTGCTCGCCCACCGCCGCGGCGCCGTCCTCCACTGCGACGCGGCGCAGGGGGCCGGCAAGCTCCCGCTCGACGCCGCCGCCCTCGCCGCCGATCTCCTCACAGTCTCCGGCCACAAGGTCTACGGGCCGAAGGGCATCGGCGCGCTCTGCCTGCGGGGTGGCGCAGCGCTGCGGCCGGTTCCCCAGATTCTCGGCGGCGGGCACGAGGGCGGGCTCCGCTCGGGAACGCCGAACCTGCCGGGGGCGATCGGCCTGGCACGGGCCCTCGAGCTCGCCGCGGCGGAGCTGCCTGACGAGTCGGCCCGCGTCGCCGCGCTGCGCGACCGCCTCGAGCAGGTGCTCCTGGCCCGGCTCGACGGCTGCACGGTCAACGCCGCCGGAGCCCCGCGGCTGCCGGGGACCAGCAACCTCGGCTTTGCCGGTGTCGAGGGCGCCGCGCTCCTCGCCTCGTTGCCGGACGTCGCGGTCGGCACCGGCTCGGCCTGCGCCTCGAGCCACCCCGAGCCCTCGCCGGTGCTGCTCGCGATGGGCGTCGAGCGGGCGCTCGCGGCGTCCTCCCTCCGCCTCAGCCTCGGCCGCTTCACCACCGCTGCCGAGGTCGAGCGCGCGGCCGGCCGGATCGCCGACGAGGTCCTGCGCCTGCGCGCGCTGCGCCGCCGGCCGCGGGCCTGAGCCCCGGCCGGGCAGCCGCCGTTCTCCTCAGCCGTGGTCGTGGTACAGCAGCACGCCGGCGAGCCCGGCCTCGAAGGCCGCCACCTCGGCCCGCCAGCGGTCGAGCAGGGGATCCAGCGGCAGACCGTGCTCGAGCCGGCGCCGGTACTCGGGGGAGCCGGTGAGGAGGTCGACGGCCGGCACGGCGCTGACGAACTCGTAGGGCTCGGCACGCCAGGCGAAGTCCTCGGGGTGGCGCCCGCGCACCGCCCGCAGGAGCTCGAGGCCGAGCGCCACCGGCTCGAGGATCTCGCGGTCGACCACGTGCAGCTCGACGCCGGCGCAGACTGCGCCGGCGTGCTTGCCGAACTGAGGTCGGAAGCGGGCGGCGCGGAACGCGACGCCCGGGAGGCCGCGGGCGCGCAGCTGCGACACCACGCCCTCGGCGTCGAGCCAGGGCGCGCCGACGAGGTGGAAGGGCCGCGTCGTGCCGCGGCCCTCGGACAGGCTCGTCGCCTCGACCAGGCAGAGGCCGGGGTAGAGGGTCGCGGTCTCGAGGCTCGGCATGTTGGGGCTCGGTGGTACCCAGGGCAGGCCGGTGGCGTCCCACCACTGGCCGCGGCGCCAGCCGCGGCAGGGCACCACCGTCAGCTCGAGCCGAGGGTAGCGCTGGCGCTGCAGGAGCAGGGCGAGCTCGCCGAGCGTCAAACCGTGCCGCGCCGGCACCGGCAGCTGCGAGACGAAGCTCTCGCAGCCCGCCTCGACCAGCCCGCCCTCGCGGCGCAGGCCGCCGAGCGGGTTCGGGCGGTCGAGGACCACGAACTCGCGGCCCGCCCGCTCGCAGGCTGCCATCGCCGCGTCCATGGTCGCGGCGAAGGTGTAGTGGCGGCTGCCGATGTCGGGCAGGTCGACCACCACGACCTCGAGGTCGACGAGCTCGTGCGGGCCGGGCGCGAGGGACTCCGCGGTCCGGCCGTAGAGCGAGCGCACCTCGCACCCGGTGAGCGGGTCGCGGGCGTCGCCGACCGCTTCCATGTCCTGGGCCACGCCGTCGAGCCCGTGCTCGGGCGCGAAGAGGCGGACCAGCGGCCCGAGGCCGGCCGCCGCGAGCACCCGCCGCGCCGGCTCGAGCTCGGCGGTGACCGCGGCCTGATTGGCGAGCAGCGCCCAGCGCCGGCCGCCCACCACCTCCGGCGTCGCGACGAGCGCCTCGAGCCCGGTCTGCACCCTGCCCATTGGCGCATCCTAACTCCGAAACGCCGCCCCGAAACCTCCGGATCTCGGGGCGGGATTTCGGAGCGGGAAACCTTTTCCGGCTCTCCGGCATTACCACAGGGTGGAGGCGACATGAACCTACGACCCTTCGTTGTTCGACTCGGCGCCGTTGCAATCGGGGCCGCGATGGTGACGGCAGCGGCAGCGGCCCCTGCCGCGGCGGAGGACCGCCGGCCGACGGCCGTCGCGACCTTCGCCGGCGGCTGCTTCTGGTGCATCGAGGCCGACCTCGAGAAGCTCGAGGGCGTGCTCTCGGTGACCTCGGGCTACACCGGCGGGGAGACCGCGAACCCGAGCTACAAGGAGGTGTCGGCGGGCGCGACCGGGCACGCGGAGGCGGTGCGGGTCCTCTTCGACCCGGCGGTGATCTCGTACGACGAGCTGCTCCGCCATTTCTGGCGCTCGATCGACCCGACCGCCACAGACCGCCAGTTCTGCGACGTGGGCCGGCAGTACCGCAGCGCGATCTTCTACCACGACGAGGCCCAGCGCGAGGCCGCCGAGCGCTCGCGGGCCGAGCTCGAGCAGAGCAAGCCGTTCACGGAGCCGATCGTCACCGAGATCACCGCCGCGACCGAGTTCTACGCCGCCGAGGCCTCCCACCAGGACTACGCGAAGAAGAACCCGATCCGCTACCGCTACTACCGCAACGGCTGCGGCCGCGACCAGCGGCTCGCCGAGCTCTGGGGAGGCACGAAGTGAAACCGAGCACGCACCGCGCACTGATCCTAGGGGCCGCGGCCGTTCTGGTCGCCGGGGCCCTCCGCCTCGGCGCCGCGGACCCGACGACCGAACCCCCCGCCGGGAGGGCACCCACGATGAGCGACCACGAGCTTCGCGAGCGCCTGACGCCCCTGCAGTACCGCGTCACCCAGGAAGACGCAACCGAGCCGGCCTTCGCCAACGAGCACTGGGACAACCACCGCGCCGGGATCTACGTCGACGTGGTGTCCGGGGAGCCCCTGTTCGCCTCGACCGACAAGTACGACTCGGGCAGCGGCTGGCCGAGCTTCACCCGCCCCCTTGTCGCCGCCAACATCGTCGAGAAGAAGGACCGCAGCTGGCTGATGGTGCGCACCGAGGTCCGCTCCGCGGGGGCCGACTCGCACCTCGGCCACGTCTTCCCGGACGGGCCAGCGCCGGGCGGCCAGCGCTACTGCATCAACTCGGCGGCCCTCCGCTTCGTCCCCGTGGCCGAGCTCGAGCGCGAGGGCTACGGCGAGTTCCTGCCGCTGTTCGCGTCCGCGCCCTGACCTCTGCCGCGCCTCGGCTGCGCCCCACCGGCGCCATGAAACGGCGCTACAGTACGCGAGGAGGTGGCGGCATGGGCAGCGCAGGAGGTCGTCGTCGGCTGCGGGTCGCGCTCGTCTTCGGCGGCCGCTCGGGCGAGCACGACGTCAGCGTCGTCTCGGCGCGATCGGTGAGCCGCGCCCTCGACCGCGAGCGCTACGAGGTGCTGCCGATGGCGATCGACCGGGCCGGCCTCTGGGCCGATCCGGAGACCTCGGAGCGGGTTCTCGCCGGGTCGGCGGACCGCGCGGACGGCGTCCTCGGGTTCAGCGGGCGCCAGCCCCTCGACCCGCGTCTCGTCGAGGGCGCCCTCGACCTCGCCTTCCCGGTCCTGCACGGCCCCTACGGCGAGGATGGGACGATCCAGGGCCTGTTCCAGATCCTGGGGCTGCCCTTCGTCGGCTGCGACACCGCAGCCTCCGCGGTGTGCATGGACAAGATCTTCTGCAAGCGGATGCTGGCCCACGCCGGCCTGCCGACGCCGCCCTGGGTGGAGCTCGACCGCGAGCGCTGGGCGGCGGACCGCGGGCGCATCACCGCGCACTGCCTCGGTCTCGGCCTGCCGCTGTTCGTCAAGCCCGCCCGGCTCGGCTCGTCGGTCGGCATCACCAAGGTCAAGCACGGGGACGAGCTTGCGGCGGCGGTCGAGGAGGCCCTCGGCCACGGCGAGCGGGCGCTGGTCGAGCGCGGCGTCGATGCGCGCGAGATCGAGGTCGCGGTGCTCGGCGGCAGCCCGCCGCGGGCCTCGCTGCCGGGCGAGGTCGTGCCCGGCCGCGAGTTCTACGACTACGCGGACAAGTACCTCGACTCGTCCTGCCGCCTGCTGGCGCCGGCGCCGCTCGACGCCGCGACCACGGCGCGGGTCCAGGAGCTCGCGCTGGCCGTCTTCCAGCTCCTCGGCTGCGCCGGCATGGCGCGGGTCGACCTCTTCCTGGCGCGGCAGGGCTCCGAGCTCTGGGTCAACGAGGTCAACACCATCCCCGGCTTCACCTCGATCTCGATGTACCCGCGGCTGTGGGAGCTCAGCGGCCTCCCCTACCCCGAGCTGCTCGACGCGCTGATCCGCCTCGCCCTCGAGCGGGAAGGGCGCTCACCGTGATCGATCCTGGTCTTTTTTCGGCCCCTGATTTCCTCCCGCGGCGTCCCGGTTGGCACGCCCTTGCCGGAAATCCGGGGCCGAAAAAAGAAACGAACCACGCTTGACCTTGCCGGTGACAGGGCATATGGTCCGCCGTTGGAGCCCCAACGAGGAGGCCACATGAAGAAGATCACGAAAGAGGAAGCGCTCGCGTACCACACCGGCAAACGCCACGGCAAGACCGAGGTGGTGCCGACCAAGCCCTGCCTCACCCAGCGCGACCTGTCGATGGCCTACACGCCGGGCGTCGCCGAGCCCTGCCTGGAGATCGCCCGCGATCCCGAGCTGGTCTACGAGTACACCAACAAGGGCAACCTCGTGGCCGTGGTCTCCAACGGCACGGCAGTCCTCGGTCTCGGCGACATCGGGGCGCTCGCCGGCAAGCCGGTGATGGAGGGCAAGGGCGTGCTCTTCAAGCGCTTCGCCGACATCGACGTGTTCGACATCGAGGTCGACAGCCACGACCCGAAGGAGATCATCCGCTTCTGCCAGCTGCTGTCGCCGACCCTCGGCGGCATCAACCTCGAGGACATCGGGGCGCCGGAGTGCTTCGAGATCGAGGAGGAGCTCAAGCGCAGCTGCGACATCCCGGTCTTCCACGACGACCAGCACGGCACGGCGATCATCTCCGGCGCCGCGCTCCTGAACGCCCTCGAGGTGGTCGGCAAGAGGATCGACGAGGTCAAGGTCGTGTTCTCCGGCGCCGGCGCCGCCGGCATCGCGTGCGCCACCTTCTACCTCAACCTCGGTGTGAAGCTCGAGAACCTGCTCATGGTCGACTCCAAGGGCGTGATCTACAAGGGCCGCACCAAGGGCATGAACCCCTACAAGGAGCGTTTCGCGGTCGAGACCGGGGCCCGCACCCTCGCCGACGCCATGAAGGGTGCCGACGTCTTCGCGGGCGTCTCGGTCAAAGGCATGGTGACAAAGGAGATGGTCGCGTCGATGGCCCCCGACCCGATCATCTTCGCCATGGCCAACCCCGACCCCGAGATCCTGCCGGAGGACGCGTTCGCGGTCCGCTCGGACGTCATCATGGCGACCGGCCGCTCGGACTACCCCAACCAGGTCAACAACGTGCTCGGCTTCCCCTTCATCTTCCGCGGCGCCCTCGACGTTGCGGCCTCGACCATCAACGAGGAGATGAAGCTGGCGGCGGCGCATGCGCTCGCCGACCTCGCCAAGGAGGACGTGCCGGACTCGGTGGTCCGCGCCTACGGCGGCAAGCAGATCCGCTTCGGCCGCGACTACCTGATCCCGAAACCCTTCGACTACCGGGTCCTGCTGTGGGAGGCGCCGGCGGTCGCCGAGGCCGCGATCCGCAGCGGCGTCGCCCGCAAGCCCTACGCCTCCAAGGAGGACTACGTTCGCGAGCTCGAGAGCCGGCTGTCGCGGACCCGCCAGGTCATGCACGGCGTTTTCGACCAGGCCAAGCTCGACCCGCGGCGGATCGTCTTTCCGGAGGGCGAGGCCGAAAAGATCGTCCGCGCCGCCAAGATCCTGGTCGAGGAGGGGATCTGCAGGCCGGTGCTGCTCGGCTCGGCGCCGGTCATCCGCGAGCTGCTGGCCGAGCACGAGGTGCCGGACGGTACGGTCGAGGTGATCGACCCGGCGAACGATCCGCGCCGCCAGGCCTACGCGGAGGTGCTGACCGGCATGCGCTGGCGGCAGGGCGTGAGCCCGGAGGACGCGCGCTCGCTGGTCCGCGACACCGTGTACTTCGGCAACCTGATGGTGCACCTCAAGGACGCGGACGGCCTCATCACCGGCCTCACGATGTCCTACCCCGACAGCATCCGCCCCGCCCTGCAGATCCACCACACCCGGGAGGGCATCCACCGTGCCGCGGGCATCTACCTGCTGCTCTTCGAGGACCGGATGCTCTTCATCGCCGACACCACGGTCAACGAGGACCCCGACGCCGAGGGCCTCGCCGAGATCGCCTTCCTGGCGTCGCAGGTGGCGCAGGTCAACTTCCACGTCGACGTTCGCATCGCCATGCTGTCGTACTCGAACTTCGGCGACAAGAACGACCCCCGGTCGCGGAAGGTGCGCGACGCGGTTGCGATCGCCCGGAAACGCTGGCCCGATCTCGTCATCGACGGCGAGATGCAGGCCGACACCGCGGTCGAGCCCTCGATCGCCATGGAGACCTTCCCGCTGTCGCGCATCAAGGGCGACGCCAACGTTCTCGTCTGCCCCGACCTGCAGTCCGCGAACATCGCCTACAAGCTCCTGTGGCGGCTCGGCAAGGTGGAGGCGATCGGGCCGATCCTCGCCGGCATCAACGCGCCGGTGCACGTGCTGCAGCGCGGGGTCGACGTCAACGACATCGTCAACATGGCGGCGCTCTGCGTGTTGAAAGCCCAGCGCTGGAGCTGAGCCGCCGAGCCGGCGCCACCGCCGGTGCGGGAATCGGCGCCGGCGACATTTTGTTTCTTGAGCACGTCTGCAATCAGAGACTGCGGGCTCGATGACCCGCCGCCGGGAGGTCTCCATGAAGGACACCCTCAAGGCCGTGCTCGAGCACAAAGGGGCGAAGGTGCACTGCGTCGTTCCGGAGGCGACGGTCCTCGACGCGGTGCGCAAGATGAACCAGGAGCACATCGGCGCCCTGCTCGTTCGTGACGGCGCCGAGGTGGTGGGCATCTTCACCGAGCGCGACGTCCTGTGCCGGGTGCTCGACGCCGGGCGCGACCCGGGGGCGACCACGGTGGCCGAGGTCATGAGCCCCGAGCTCGTGTCCGTGCACCCCGGCATGGGCGTCAAGGAGGCGATGGCGCTCATCACCGAGACGCGCTGCCGGCACCTGCCGGTGATGGAGGGGGGCGAGCTCAAGGGCCTGGTCTCGATCGGAGACCTGACGCGCTGGGTGAGCCTGCACCAGGAGAGCCACATCCGGGACCTGGTGAACTTCATCACCGGGAAGTACCCGGTGTGAGATCGGAATTCGGAATTCGGGAATCGGTGTGAGAGCTGGCCCGCCGGGCGCAGGGCGGCGGATCCACTCCAGCCTGATGTCGGTGTAAACTGGAAGCCACCAATGACCCTCGTGGAGGACTCACCATGAAATCTGCAGTCAGGTCGCTCGCTCTCATCGCCATGATCGCCGCGATCCTCGCGGCAGCGCCCGCGCCGGCCCAGGAGGCCTCAGGGGGCCTCCGCTACTCGATCACCGTCACCAAGTTCGAGAACCAGGCCGGGTGGCAGGGCTACTGGGACATCGGCGACGCCTGGGGCACGGTGCTGACCGACATGCTCAACCAGTCCGGCAAGTTCATCGTCCTCGGCGAGTCCGACATGCGCGGCGCAGCGATGGAGGAGCAGGACCTCGCGGCCTCCGGCCGTACCGCCGGCGGCGCCAAGGCGCCGGTCACCGGCCAGATGACCCCGGCCCAGATCCTGGTCAAGGGCGCCATCACCCACGTCCAGGGCGACACCGCCGGCGCGGAGGGCGGGATCCGCATCAAGGGCTTCAAGGTCGGCGGCGGCGGCGGCAAGGGCGAGGTCAACGCCACGGTCTACCTCGTCGACTCGACCACCGGCCAGGTCCTCGCCTCGACCAACGTGGTCGGCACCCACAAGCGCAAGGGCCTCGGTGTCGGCTACGACACCGGCAGCTGGGGTGCGGCCTTCGGCGGCCACGAGAACGACAACGTCGGCCTCGCGGTGCAGGACGCCTGCGCGCAGGCGGTCGACTTCCTGATCGCCCAGCTCCCGAACATCCAGTGGAGCGGGGCGGTCGTGATGATCAAGGACGGCAAGGTCTACGTCAACCGCGGCTCGCGCGAGGGCATCGCGGTCGGCCAGACCTTCTCGGTCGGCGAGGTCGAGATCCTGCGCGACCCCGACACCGGCGAGGTGCTCGACCAGAGCATGTCCGAGGTCGCCCGCCTCAAGGTGAGCCAGGTCAAGGACAAGCTCTCGATCTGTGACGTCGTGTCGGGCAGCGTCGGGGCGGTCGCCAAAGGCATGACGATCCACCTCAACTGAGCCGGCCACCAGCGCAGGGTTCCGGGCCGCGGCCGCGAGCGCCGCGGCCTTTTTCGTCGCGGTCGGCCGCGAGGACGGCGCGGTATACTCACCTGTGAAGTCCCGGACAGCGATGAGATCTCTCCTCGAGGCCCACCGATCGATGTTTGCTGCCGCGATGCTGGCGGTGTGGGCGGCGGCCACGCCGGGTGCGGCCCAGGATCGGGCGTTCCGCCAGGAGGCCAACCCCTTCCAGGCCGACTTCGACTACCGCGTCAACTCCGAGCTCGAGCCCCTGGTCGAGGTCGGCGGCGTGCGCTGGCGCCGCTTCGCCGTCAGGACTCGGGAGGGGCGGGACGTCGACCCCTCCCGGCCGAACCCGGTGACGGTGGAGCTCGAGGTCGACCCGGGCGCCGACGACGCGACGGTGCTCCTCATCGTGCTCTTCGAGGACGCGCACGGCAACGCTCTCGAGCGGCTCGCCTGCGAGCCCGCCCGCATCGACCGCGGCCGCAGCTCCCGGCTCGCACAGAAGCACAAGGTGGACGGCCGGGTGCTCGACGCGACCCGCCGCGTCTACCTGTACTTCGAGGTCGCGCGCTGAGCGCGGCACCTCACCAGGTGGTCTGCCGCCGCAGCAGGGCCAAAAACTCCTCCCGCACCAGCCGGTCGGCGAAGCAGCCGCGGAGGGCCGAGGTGGTCGTCAGGGCGCCCGCCTTCTTGACCCCGCGCATCTCGACGCAGAGGTGGCGGGCCTCGATCACCACCATCACCCCGAGCGGGTCCAGCTTCGACCACAGGAACTCGGCGACCTGCTCGGTCAGGCGCTCCTGCAGCTGCGGCCGCTTGGCGTAGAACTCGAGGATCCGCGGCAGCTTCGACAGCCCCACAACCTCGGAGCGCGGGATGTAGGCGATGTGGGCGTGGCCGTAGAAGGGCACGAAGTGGTGGGCGCACATGGAGTAGAACGGGATCTCCCGCTCGATCACCATGTGGTGGTAGCCCTCGTCGTTGGGAAAGGTCGTGACCTTCGGCTCCGCGCCCTCGCGCAGGCCGTGGAACATCTCGAGGTACATCTTCGCGACCCGGGCGGGTGTCTCCGAGAAGTTGGGGTCCTCGAGGTCGAGCTTGAGCTCGGTCATGATGGCGGCCATGTGGCCCGCGACCCGCTCGACGATGCCGGCGTCGTCGCCGCTCGGAATCGAGTTGTCGCCGCTCGCCGGCGTCCGCTCTGTCTTGGCCTCCGGGTTCAAGCTCACGATTTCGGTCATGGTGCCTCTCCCTACCCAGGGAATTGACCGCCAGCCTAGCCTATTCCACGCCGGCCTGCCACGGCTGGCCGCAGCGGTCCCGCGGCCGCGCTCTGCTACCATCCGCCCACATGACGGGGGCGTGGCTCATCACCGGCGCGCACGGCCAGCTCGGGCGGGCGCTGGCGGCGGTATGCGCGGCCCGTGGCCGTGAGCACGAGGGCCGCGACCTCGACACCCTCGACATCCGCGACCGGGGCGTGGTCGCCGACTGGATCGCCGCAGCGAGGCCGGCGGCGGTCATCAACTGCGCCGCCTTCACCGCGGTCGACGACTGCGAGCGCGCAGAGGAGATGGCCACGGCCGTCAACGGCACCGCGGTCGGCCACCTCGCCGCCGCCTGCAACCGGGTGGGGGCCCTGCTGGTCCAGCTCTCGACGGACTACGTCTTCGCCGGCGACCGCGACCGCCCGTACCGCGAGGACGACCCGACCGGCCCGCGCAGCGCCTACGGCCGCTCCAAGCTCCGCGGCGAGGAGCTCGCGCGCACGGCCGAGCGGCACCTCGTCGTCCGCACCGCCTGGCTCTACGGGCGCGACGGACGCAACTTCGTCGAGGCCATCCGCGCTCAGCTCGCGTCGGGCGCGGCCCGCCTGCGGGTGGTCGCCGACCAGCGGGGCTGCCCGACCTTCGCCGACGACCTCGCGCTCGCCATCGCGGACCTGATCGAGAGCGGAGCGGGCGGCACCTTCCACGCCGTGAACGCGGGCGACACCACCTGGCACGGCTTCGCCGCCGAGATCGTGCGGCTCCTGGGCTCCGCGGCCGAGGTCGAGCCGGTGAGCACCGCGGCGTTCCCGAGACCGGCCGCGCGGCCGGCCTTCTCGGTGCTCGACTGCACGCGGCTCCGACAGACGCTGGGGCGGCCGCTGCCCGCCTGGGAGGACGGCCTGCGCCGCTACCTGGAGGCGCCGTGCGGGTCCTGATCACCGGCGTCACGGGCTTCGTCGGCGGCCACCTCGTCGAGCACCTGCAGCGCGCCGCGCCGGAGGCCGAGCTCTGGGGCCTGGCGTGGGCGGAGGACCCCGGGCAGGTTCCCGACGGCGTCCGGCAGCTCAGCGGCGACCTCGCCCTCCCGGCCTCGCTGCTCCGCAGCCTCGAGGCCGCCCGGCCGGAGGTGGTCTTCCACCTCGCGGGTGCGACCTCGGTGGCCAGCTCGTGGCAGCAGCCAGACCGCTCCTTCCAGGTCAACGCCCTCGGCACCCTCAACCTGCTGGAGGCGCTGCGCACGATCGGCCTCGGCGCGACGGTCGTGGTCGCATCCTCCGCCGAGGTCTACGGCTCGGTGCCGGCCGACGCGCAGCCGATCGCCGAGAGCGTCCCGCTCGCTCCGATCTCGCCCTACGCCGCCTCGAAGGCCGCGCAGGATCTGATCGCGGAGCAGTACTTCCGCGGTTTCGCCATGCCGACCGTGCGGCTGCGCCTGTTCCCGCACACCGGGCCCCGGCGCCCGCCGCAGTTCGCGGCCTCGAGCTTCGCCCGCCAGATCGTCCGCATCGAGCGCGGCCTCGCGCCGCCCCGGCTCGCGGTCGGCAACCTGCAGGCGGTCCGCGACTTCGCGGACGTCCGCGACGTCGCGAGGGCCTACTGGCTGGCGGCTTCCCGCGGGCGCCCCGGCGCGGTCTACAACGTCGGCTCGGGCCGCGGCGTGCGCATCGGCGAGGTGGTCGAGATCCTGCGCTCGCGCAGCGCAGCCCCGATCGAGGTCGAGGTGGATCCACACCTCCTGCGAGCCTCGGACGTCGAGTGCCTGGTGGCCGACTCCTCCCGCTTTCGCAGGGACACCGGCTGGCAGCCCGAGATCCCTCTCGAACGCACCCTCGAGGACCTGCTCGAGTGGTGGCGAGCACAGGTTTGAACGTGTAAGGTCTGCGCGATGGGATGCGACGAGACGCGAGCGCCCTGGCACGGTCAGTTGGGGGGTGGCGGATGAACATGGACCGGCGCAACCGGGTGGCCCAGTGGGTCTTCGACTCGCGCGCGATCCTCGGCCGCTTCCATCTCTGGCTCGAGGACGTCGAGCTCGCCTACACCGGCTCGAGGGCGCGCCGCGATCTGAGCTTCGTCGGCGGCTCGCTGGAGCGCGCCTTCGTGGTCGCCACGGCGGTGACCGCCCTCGGCACCCGCCTCTTCGGGCGCTGGGGCGAGGGCGCCGGCCTCGACAAGGCGGGCATCAACCGCGTCAAGAAGGACGCTGACGCGGTCTCGGCCTACGCCATGTCGGAGGCGCTCTGGTACCTGACCCGGAGCCTGCCCGAGAACCACGCCGTGATGGTCTCCCTCGGCGAGGGTCTGATGCCCAAGGCGGGCGAGACCCCCGAGATGGGCTCCAACCCGCTGCTCGGCTTCGGTCGGGTCTACGCGCGGCCGCAGGTCGCCCGCTTCCTCGACCGCCGCGTGCACCGCCTCGTCAACGACCCGGGCTACGAGTGGCCCGACTTCTGGCGCGACCTGCAGGAGGCCGGCATCACGGTCTGGGGCGCCGCCGTCGACACCCTCGAGAACACCTCGCGCTTCGTCAAGGGCAGCCCGAGCGGGCCGATGACGGTCCTCCACCTCTTCGACCAGCCCCTCAAGGTGGCGCGGCCCTACGAGGGCTACATGGGCAACCTCGTGCTGCCGCGCCAGGTCGTCGAGAGGGCCGCCGAGCGCTCCCTGCTCATCGACTACCGGACGCCGCGCGCCAAGGTCATGGAGGCGATCGAGGACGCCTACCCCGGGATCACGCCGGAGCGGGTCCACGTCTGGACCCTCGGCGGCCGCTCGCGCGAGCAGCGGCTGCGCGTCCTCTGGGACGAGTGGCGTGGTCTCGGCGTGCACGTCGTCGAGGACGACTGGCGGATGCCGGGAACGGAGCTGCCGATCTTCACCGAGTCGGGCACCTACGCCCCGGTGTTCCGCGTCGGTCCTTTCACCGCCGAGGACGGCAGCCAGCACCTCTTCATCTGCGACGGCTACGCGGCCTCCGCCGAGGCGATGCAGGCGGCGAGCCTCGACCCGATCCTCGACCTGACGACCTCGATGTGCCTCTTCTCCTCGAGCTTCACCGCATCCGCCGACCGCGAGCGCGCGCTCATCGCCCTCGACCCCGAGGCCGCGGACTTCGCGTCACGGCTCGCCGCGACCATCGGCGGTGAGCTTTCGGGCACGCTCGTCGAGGCCTACCGCAGCAGCCTGCGCTCGGCTCGCGCGGCGGGCATGCCCGTGCACCGGCGCACCATCACCGCCGACGACTTCTTCCCGCTCAAGGAGTGGCGGGTGCTCGCCCTCGCCGGCTACATGCTGCCCGACCCCTACACCGGCTGCGGCGGCGTCGAGCAGGTGGCCGAGGACGTCTACCGGGTCACCACCAGGGCGGCGACCCGGCGCGGCATGGTCGACGTCAGCCTCGACCTGCGCCTGATGGAGCCGGTGGACGAGATGCGGATGGTCTTCTCGCCCCTCCTCGACCGCTTCTACGCCGGCCAGGACCACCGCACGCGGGCCGTGAAGATCTCGGACTCGGGCCGCATCCGCAACGAGCTCCAGACCCTGTGCTCGGAGGCCATCGAGTACCTGCCCGGCGACCACATGATGGTGCACTTCGACCAGGTGGACGACGCCGTCCTGCCGCAGGACAAGAAGGAGCTGATCCGCCAGGTCCTGCGCTGGTACAAGCGCGAGCACCCGCTGTGGTTCGAGTGGCTGGAGCTGGAGTAGGGCATTTCGGATTTCGGATTCCCACCCATCCGCGCGAACCACAGAGGCACGGAGTCCACAGAGAAACCACAGAGAGCGACCGAGACCTCGCACGAAGATGATCTTCGGATGGTCGTGCGATGGGTTAGAAAACCCTCTGTGCGGCTCTGTGTACTTTGTGCCTCTGTGGTTCAAAGGACTCTTCGATCGGTGTCAACGACCCGGAGGTGACCAGGCCACGGCTTACACGCCCTGCATCCGGGCTCGAAGACGGGTACGGAGACGGGGACGGTTCACTGCCACGGCTTACTGCCCCTGACCCTGCAGCTGTCACTGCCAATCTGGCACGGTCCACTGCCACGGCTCACCGCCCTCTGACCCTGCAGCTGTCACTGCCATCTTCCGCTGTCACTGAGCCCGAATCCCGGCACGGAGACGGAGACGGAAACGGGCACGGGTCGCAGCCATGGCATCCATCCCGTGCAGTTCCGGATGGGGCGAGCGTTCTACCGTGGAGCGTCCGCGCGGCTGACCTGCAAGGTCTCGAGGGTCGCCCTGAGATCGGGGTCCATGCGGGTGGGCCGGCCGGTGCGGTTGTCGACGCAGGCGAGCACCGTCAGCGCCTCGGCCGCGAGCTCGCCCGAGGCCTCGA
>JALOKS010000326.1 GCA_025456385.1 Thermoanaerobaculales bacterium
CCTGGCGGTCGCCGCCCCGGCGCACCGACTCCATCAGGATCGCCTCCGAGGCCATCAGCGGCAGCTCCTCGGCGAGGTTGCGGCGCACCATGGCCGGGACGACCTGCAGCCCGTCGACCACGTTGTGGACGACGCGCAGGATGGCGTCGGCGGTGAGGAAAGCCTCGGGCAGAGCGAGGCGGCGGTTGGCGGAGTCGTCGAGGCTGCGCTCGAGCCACTGCGAGGCCGCGGTGTGGGCCGGGTTGGCGGCCATCGTGATCAGCCAACGGGCGAGCGCGCACACCCGCTCCGAGCGCATCGGGTTGGCCTTGTATGGCATCGCCGAGGAGCCGACCTGGCCCTCGGCGAGCGGCTCGCGCAGCTCCTTGAGCCGGGCGAGCAGGCGGATGTCGGTGGCCATCTTGGCCGCCGACTGCGCGACCCCGGAGAGCGCGTCGAGGACGAAGGCGTCCACCTTGCGCGGGTAGGTCTGCCCGGTCACCGGGTAGGTGGCTTCAAAGCCGAGCTTCACGGCCACCCGGCGGTCGAGCTCCCGCACCTTCTCGTGGTCGCCCGCGAAGAGCTCGAGGAAGCTCGCCTGGGTGCCGGTGGTGCCCTTGGCGCCGCGCAGCGCGAGCCGGCCGCGCTCGAAGCGCAGGAGGGTCGGCTCGTCAGCCCATTCCTCGGCGAAGCGCGCCAGCGCGTCCATCACCGCCAGCACGCGGACGATCACCAGGTCGAGCGCCGCGCGCGTGATCACCAGCTCGGCGTTGTCGCCGACGAAGGCCGATGTCGCCCCCAGGTGGAGGATCGGCCGCGCCGCCGGCGCCCGGTCGGCGAAGGCCTCGAGGTGGGCCATCACGTCGTGGCGCGTGCGCTTCTCGACCTCGCGCACCCGCTCGAGGTCGTCCTCGGTCACCTCGAGGTTGGCGCGCATCTGCGCGATGGCCTCGCCGGGGATCTCCAACCCGAGCTCGCGCTCGGCCTCGGCGAGCGCGAGCCACATCCGCCGCCACATCGTGTAGCGGTGGCCGGTCGAGAACAGGCGCCGCATCTCGGGCGACGCGTAGCGCCCGGTCAACGGGTGGTCGAAGCTGTCGAGAGAGGGCATGACGCCTCCACGGCGAGTATAGCTTCGGGATCGCGCCGCAGTCCTTCATCCGAGCTCCGGCCCGAGTCGACCCGGGCCTGGCTCCGAACACGGGGGGGCCGCACCGGAGCTGCAGGGGCCGCTCCGCGGACGACGGCGCCCTCAATTCGGGTTCGAGATGAACACCGGCTCTGCGGACCAGCCCGTGCCCGTCCAGTACTGCGGGCGGAGCTGAGCCTGCCGGTCGGGGGCGGTGGCGTCCAGGCCGAGGAGCTCGAGCGCCCGCGGCTCCCACTGGGCGTAGGCGAGGCGCAGTGAACGATCGAGGACCACCGCGCGCAGCGCGAGGCGCTTGCGGGAGGCGAGGCCGAGGGCCACCGGGTTGGCGTCACTGACCGCAAGGGCCAGGAAGTGGGCCGGGTCGCCGCCGGGCCTGCCGCTGATCGCGACGCTCTGCCAGGAGTCGGCGTAGGACGCCACCACGACGCGCTCCCAGACGGCGTACAGGACGCGCACGCCGGCGGGCAGGGCCGACGACAGCCGGCGGCCGGGGGCGAAGAGATCGACTTCCTGCCCACCCAGGCGCCAATCGGCCTCGACGACCATCAGGATCGGCTTCGAGGTGTTGCTGGCAGGCGGGGTCAGGAAGTTCGAGGTCCCGCCGAGGTAGAGCTCCGGGCGCCCGTCGCGGTCGCGGTCGCCGGTGTCCGCGCTGATGAGCTGCCCCGGGTGCCAGAGGCGGAGGCGGGTCTCGAGGCCGGCGCCGAGTACCCGCACGACCGCCGGAAAGAAGGCGCTCGAGTTCTCCAGGAGCACGATCTCGTCGCGCCCGTCCAGGTCGAGGTCGGCGCAGTGGACGTCGACCGGTTGGAAACCGACGAAGGTCGCGCCGTCATACGCGAAGCTCGCCGTCGCCGCCACGGCCACCGGCGGCGCCAGGGAACCGTCGCGCCGGCGGCGAAGGACCTCGATCGGCCCTTCCGCCGCCGCGGACTGCCGGATGACCACCGCGTCCTCAGCGCCGTCGCCGTCGAGGTCGCCGAAGGCAACGGCGCGCCGAGCATGCGGTCCGAACCAGGTCGGCTCCCACGGCCGCTCGAGGAGCACTCGGTGCAGGAGCCTGCCGTTGTCGTCGAGGATCTCGAGCGCGGTGCCGTCGGCGTAGGGCTCCGCACGGTGGACGAGCCCCGCGGAGGGGTCGAGGTCGTACCCCGCGAGCCGGCTCCGCACGACGGCCGCCGAGCCCAGACTGAGGAGCACGACGCCTGCCACCGCTGCCGCTCGGAGAGACTCTCGCCGGCTTGGCCGCCACGGGAGGGCGCGCCGCCCGAGCGCCGCCGCCACCACAGCCGCCGCGGGGCGATCGCGCGGATCGGGCTCCAGCATCCGTCGCAGCAGCCGGAGAAGCCAGCCGGGCGCCCGCGCGGTGCCCCGCGGCAGCCGCGGTGGCCGAGCCCGCTGCCGCAGCACCAAGGTCTCGATGGCGGTGTCCCGCTCGAGGGGGACGCTGCCGCTGAGGCAGCGATAGAGGCTGAGACCGAGGGCGTAGACGTCGCTCGCGGCCTGCGGCTCGGCGGCGGTCGCCTGCTCGGGCGCCATGTAGGCGGGCGTGCCGACCATCGCAGCGCCGTCGGTGATCGTCACGCCGCGGGCCAGCGGTCGCGCCAGGCCGAGGTCGCAGAGCTTCACGCTTCCGTCGGTGCCGAGCAGCACGTTGCCCGGCTTGACGTCGCGGTGCACCAGGCCTCGGCCGTGGAGGTGAGCGAGGGCTTCCGCCAGGCGGGCGCCGATCGTCGTCACCTCGTCAACCGGCAGGGTACCGCGCTCGTTCAGGTACTCGCGCAAGCTGCGGCCTGCCACGAGCTCCATGCTGAGGAAGAGGAGCCCGTCGTGCTCGTGGAGGTCGAAGACGGTGACGATGTTGGGGTGGCCCGGGCGCGCCGCGCGAACCTCGCGCCGCAGGCGCTCGCGGTTGGGATCATCAGCGAGCTCCGGGCGCAGTACCTTGAGTGCGACCTTTTGGCCGATCGCGGTGTCGAGAGCCGCGTACACAGTGCCCGAGCCGCCCTCACCGAGGAGCTCGCGGACCAGAAACCGCCCGCCGAGAACGACGCCGGTGCGGAGCTCCGCGCCAACAGCCCCGGCGGAGCGAGGAAAGCCGGCCATGACGGAAGTTTGCATCGACTGCCGGGCATCGGGCACCTCCCCAGGGTAGCCTCCGTCTCCAGCGACCACAACTGCGAGCGGGTGGCGCCGCCCGCCGCCTCACGACTATGATGCCTCCCGCCTGGAGGTCGTCATGGTGCACGTGTCATCCGAGATCGGGCGTCTGCGCCGGGTGCTGGTGCACGAGCCGGGGCCCGAGATCGACCGCATGGTGCCGCCGATGATGGAGGAGCTGCTCTTCGACGACATTCTCTTCGGCGAGCGGGCACGCGAGGAGCACCGCCGCTTCCGGCGCCTGCTGCAGCTGCTCGACGTGGAGGTGGTGGAGGCCAACGACCTGCTGGCCGAGGCGCTGGAGTCGGCCGCGGCTCGGCAGTGGCTGTGGTCCATGCTCCAACCGGAGCTGCCGCACGACCTCCGCGCGCCGGGCCCGCCCGCCGCGGCCGACGAGCTGGTGGCGGTGGCGGTGGGCGGCGTGATGACTGAGGCCGCTCCGCTGGGGATCGAGGTCGAGGACCTGTTTCGCCTCGCGCCGCTGCCCAACTGGTGCTTCCAGCGCGACCCGCAGGTGGTGCTCGGCGACGGCGTCGTCTTCGCCGCCATGGCGACCGCGGCCCGCTGGCGCGAGGCGGTGCTGGCACGCTGCGTCTTCCGTTTCCACCCCGACCTC
>JALOKS010000327.1 GCA_025456385.1 Thermoanaerobaculales bacterium
GAGCCTGGCCCGCCAGATCGGCCTCAAACCGACCCGCAAGATCCCGCTCTTCAACGGCCCCATCGAGTGCCGGCTCCTGAAGTTCGAGCTCTACGAAGGCAGCAAGAAGCGCGTTGCCGCGTCGCCGGAGAAGGCTGAGGATGAGTTATGAGTCTTGAGTGATGAGTTTTGAGTTTCCGCCCGCCCTCCCGCTTCTCACGGGGCGGGTGGAGGGCGACTCAAAACTCAAAACTGAGAACTCAAAACTGCGAGTTCGGCTTCGAGCCGGTCGACGAGCCGGTCCATCTCGGCGACCAGAGCCTCGGTGGGCTCGGTCGTGCCGAGGTCGACGCCGGCCCGCTGCAGGAGCCGGATGGGGTGGTCGCTGCCGCCCGCGCGCAGCAGCTCGAGGTAGCGCGCGACCGTCGCCGCCCGCGCCGCCTCGTCGCCCTCCGTCATCCGCCGGTGGAGGAGGACCGCGGCCGCCTTCGAGGTCGCGTACTGGAAGACGTAGAAGGGCGAGGCGTAGAAGTGCGGGATCCCCGCCCAGGTGTTCGCGTACCACTCCTGGTCGTCGAGGCTCGTGCCGAAGAAGCTGCGGAGCACCTCGAGGTAGAGGCGCTGCAGCACCTCCGCGGTGATCGGCCGGTCGGCCTCGACCTCGCGGTGGGCGCGGAGCTCGAAGTCGGCGAACATCGCCTGCCGGTAGAAGCCCGCCGCGATGTCGTCGATGGCGTGCTGGAGCAGCGTGACCCGGCGCGCGGGGTCGCTCTCCTCGGCGAGCAGGCGGTCGAGGAGCAGGGACTCGTTGGTCATCGACGCCACCTCGGCGACGAAGATCGAGTACGAGGAGGTGGCGTAGGGCTGGCTCTCGTGGGAGAGCACGGTGTGCATGGTGTGGCCCATCTCGTGGGCGACGGTGAACGCGTCGTTCAGCGTGTCGGCGTAGTTGAGCAGCATGTAGGGGTGGACGCCGTAGACGCCCGCCGAGAAGGCCCCCGAGCGCTTGCCCTCGTTCTCGTAGACGTCGATCCAGCGCTCGCTGAAGGAGCGCGCGACGGTGCTCTGGTAGGTCTCGCCGAAGACCGCGACCGAGTCGACGAGAAGGCGCTGCACGCTGTCGAAGGGCAGGTTCCAGTCGAGCTCGACCAGCGGCAGGTAGGCGTCGAAGTAACGGTAGCGCTCGAGCCCGAGGGCCCGCCGCCGCAGCTGCTGGTAGCGCTGCAGCGGAGCCGCGCCGGTGCGGGCGGTCGCGACCAGGTTCTCGACGACCGCCGGCGGGATGTTGTCCTCGTCGAGCGCGGCCTCGAGCGAGGAGGCGTAGCGCCGGGCGCGGGCGGTGAACCAGTCCTTCTGCAGGACGCCGCTGAAGATCGCGGCGTAGGTGTTGGGTGCGGCGTCGAGGACCGAGAAGTGGGCCTTGAAGAGAGCCTCGCGGTCGGCCTGGTTGCGGCACGAGGACAGCCCCTGCATGTAGTTGGCGTGGCTCGCGACCACGGTGCCGCCGTCCGACAGGGTGACGGAGGGGTAGCGGACATCGGCATCGGCCATCATCGAGTAGGTGTGCGCCGGGGTGCCCGCGAACGGCGAGGCGAAGGCGAGCAGGCGCTCGCCCTCCTCGTCGAGGACGTGCCGCTGCATGCGGTAGCTCTCCTCGATGCCGAAGCGGTAGGGGGCGAGCTCCGGCGTGGCGTCGAGCCAAGTCTTCATGGTCGCCTCGGGGATGCGCAGCAGCTCGGGCGCGTACCAGGCGGTGGCCTGGCGGAAGGCGGCGAGCGCCAGGCGCACCCTCTCGAGCTTCGCCTGCACCCCGTTGTCGCGGGTGTCCTGGCTCTGCATGAGGCCGGGGAACTGGTAGACGCGGTACGCGAGCTGGCCGAGCTCGTCCGACCTGCGGCTCGCCTCGAGCACCCGGTGCGGGCCTTCGGCGAGAGTCCCCTTGAGCTCCTGGTAGGAGCTCATCAGCGCCTGCAGCCGCTCGAGGTCGGCCTCCCAGGGCTCCCAAGCCGGGTAGATGTGGGCGAGGTCCCAGAGGTAGCGCTCCTGGATCTCGGCGCGGTTGCGGGTCGTCGGCTTCGTTGCGGCGCTCTCGGTCACCTTCTCATCTCCCTTCGGGGCCCGCTCGGTCGCCGCCCCGGCGGTGGTCGGCTCGCGGCACCGGAGGGGAAACCCGGTGCGGGCCGTCTCTATGCCGGGCTCAGCCCTCCGGCTGCAGGCGCCGCGTCGGCCGCCGCGTCAGCACGCGGTCGAGCTCGAGCTCGAGGACGGTGGCCTCGCCCTCGGTGACGACGACCCCTTCGACCAGCAGCGTCTCGTGACCTTCGGCGCGGATCCGCAGGTCGTAGAGCCCGGGCAGGAGCAGGCGGTGGAAGTCGCCCACCGCGGGGTCGGTGCGGACGCGGGAGCCGTCCTCGGGGCGGTCCACGCCGAGCACCTCGACCGTCGCCGCGAGCGGCGCGCCGTCGCGATCTCTGATCACGCCGCGGATGCCGCGCCGGGCGTGGCCGATGAAGTCGAGCAGGGCGCGGCGGTTCCACTGCCACAGCGCGTCGAGCTCGTCGGCCGGCACCAGGTGGGCGCGCGACATCTCGACCGTGACCTCGCGGCTGCCGTGGAAGAAGGTCATGTAGTCCTGGCGGCCGCCGGCGACCGGGTACCAGTCCCAGCCGTTGGTGATGCCGTTGTCGCGGTCGGTCATGTAGCCCGCCGGTCCGTCCGCCTGCGCGAGGTCGGCCCAGTCGCGCGCCAGGTCCTCGAACCAGGCGTCGTCCGGGTGGCGGCGCGCGAAGGTGTCCCAGGGGTAGTTCACGAGCTCGGCGCCGCCGTGGAGGTTGGCCGAGAGCACGAAGGTCTGCGACGCGGCGAGCGCCATCCAGGCCTCGGTCTCCGGCCACCACGGCCGGTTGTCGGGGTGGTCGCCCTCGTCGGGATCGCGGAAGTTGCGGTTCGGGTCGACGAAGGAGCTGGCGCCCGCCGCCGTGGTGTAGGAGCGGATCGCGCCGGCGACGCTGTCGTCGCCGCCGAAGTAGGTGCCGTCGGGGTTGGCGTTGGGGTTGATCCAGAGCTCGGTCTCGTCGACCAGGCTCGTGATCGCGGCGTCCTCGCCGTAGCCCGCGAGGAGCTGGTCGGCGAGGCGCAGCAGGAGCACGAAGCCGCCGGTCTCGTCGCCGTGCATCGTCGAGGTGAGCAGGACCTCGGGCTCGTCCTCGGCGAGCTCGGGGCGATCGCTGATGACGAGCGCGAGAAGGCGGTGCGGCGCCACGGCGTTGGCGGTCGCGCCGAGGTCGACGAGGCGGCACAGCTCGGGCCGCTCGGCCGCGAGGCGCTGCAGGAAGGCCGTGTACTGGCCGTAGCTCGGGTAGCACGACCACGACCGCTCCGCGTCCTCGACCCAGCCCGCGGGGCACATGGCCGCGTCCTTCGCCTTCGCCCCGGCCTCGAGCACGTGCCAGTCGAAGCCGGCGGCCCGCAGCCG
>JALOKS010000328.1 GCA_025456385.1 Thermoanaerobaculales bacterium
CTGTCGGGCCGCCGCCGGGGTGGCGACGGCGAGGATTACCTCCTGGACGGCCGCCGTCTCACTCTGCCGGCGTTCGTGGCGACTCTCGTGACGACCTGGTACGGCGGCATCCTCGGCATCGGCGAGTACGCGTGGCGCTTCGGCATCTCGACGTGGGTCGTCTTCGGGCTGCCGTACTACCTGGCGGCGGTGCTCTTCGCGCTGTGGCTGGCGCCGCGCCTCCAGCGCTCGGGCGCGACAACCATCCCGGACCTGCTGCACGCCGCCTACGGCCGCCGCGCGGCGGTGAGCGGAGCGGCGGCAGTCTTTGCCGCCACCGTGCCCGTCGCCTACCTCCTGATGCTCGCGGTGCTGCTGGCGCAGGCCACCGGCTGGCCCCTGTGGCTCGCGGCGCTCGTGTCCGCCCTGTTCTCGGCCCTCTACGTCGGCCTCTCCGGCTTCCGCGCCGTCGTCCGCACCGACGAGCTGCAGCTGGTGCTGATGTACGGCGGCTTCCTGATCCTGCTCCCCGCCGCGCTCGCGCACACCGGCGGCCTCGGGGCGCTCTGGGAGGCGCTGCCGCCGGGCCACCGCAGCTGGGACGGAGGGCTGGGATGGCAGACCGTCCTGGTCTGGTACCTGATCGCTCTCCAGACCATGGTGGAGCCGGCCTTCTACCAGCGCGTCTTCGCGGCGCGCGATCAGCGCACCGCCCGCAACGGCGTCCTCGCGTCGGTCGCGATGTGGATGGTCTTCGACTTCCTCACCGTCTCCAGCGGGCTTGCCGCGCGCGCCTTGCTGCCCGCCCTCGACGACCCGATGGCCGCCTACCCGAGCCTCGCCCAAATGGTGCTCACACCGTGGCCGGCGGCGCTGTTCACCGTCGGACTCTTCGCCACTGTCATGTCGACCCTCGACTCCTACCTGTTCATCGCCGCCACGACCTTCGGACACGATCTGCTCCGTTCGGCCGGGGTCCGCGGCGGCGAGCGGCGCGGCGCCCGCTGGGGCCTCCTGCTCTCCGCCCTCCTCGCAGCCGCCGGCGCCCTGCTCTTCAGCTCGGCGGTCCAGGTCTGGCACCACGTAGGCTCGGTGGTGACCTCGGCTCTCCTGCTGCCGGTTCTCGCCATCCACCTCCCCGCTCGCCGCCGGCCAGCCGGATGGGCGGCCGTGGCCGCGATGATCGGCGCCGCAGCGACCGCGACGGGCTGGCTGGCTGCCGGGGGTTCCGCGGGCTACCCCTTCGGGATCGAGCCCATGTTTCCCGCCCTGGCGGTGGCGGCCGCCTGCCTCCTCGCCGGCGTGCCGCGGCACCGACCTGCAACCACGACCGGGCCGCGGCCGTAGCTCCGGCGGGCCGTTCCGACGCGCGCTGGCGCGCGCGGCAGGGCGCCGTTATGATGAGGCCCGTCGGGTGCCCGTCCGGTCGCTCGCGCGTCACTCGTGAGGAGGTGCGCTCGTGCTCACAGCAACCGTTCCCAGGTGCGTGCCCCAGTTCGGGTGCCGGGCGACGCGGGGAGCCCGGCCACGCGTCCTCCGGGTGCGCGCCGTCGCGGCGCTCGCGCTCGCGGCGGCGGTGGCCGCACTCGGCGGCGAGGCCGCCGCCGGCGAGCCGGTCGCGGGCGCGGTCACGCCTCGCTTCGAGGGCTACCTCTTCCTCGACGCCGAGGGCCGACCGCTGCCCTTCCAGTCGGACGAGGAGATCGAGCGCTTCCTGGCAACCGCCGAGGTGGTCGACAGCGCGAAGATCGACGTCGGCATCACGGCGCCGCGCAAGCTCGAGCTCGTCGCCGACGGCGTGCGTGCGCACGCGGTCTTCAAGTACGTCGACGAGGAGAAGCGCAACGTCCACGACCGCACCGCCGGCGACAGCCGTTTCTACCTCGTGTGGCGCGACTGGTACGGCTACGACGTCGCGGCCTACCACGTCGACCGCCTGCTCGGCCTCGAGCGCGTGCCGCCGATCGTGGAGCGCCGGGTCCGGCGCCAGGACGGCTCGGTCCAGATCTGGCTCGAGGACGTGATGTCGGAGGGCACCCGCCAGAAGAAGGGCCTCGAGCCGCCTGATCGGGCGCGCTGGAATCGGCAGCACTCGATCCTGCACGTTTTCGACAATCTGGTCGCCAACCGCGACTCGAACCTGGGCAACACCCTGATCGACGGCAACTGGCGGTGGTGGTTCATCGACTGCTCGCGCTGTTTCGGCAACACCACCGAGCTCCTCTTCGCCGAGGCCGTCACCCACTGCGATCGCGGCCTGTGGGACGCGCTGCGCGCTCTCGACCGCAGCCAGGCCGAGGAGCGCCTCGGCCCGGTCCTCAGCACGCTCGAGATCGACGCCCTCTTCGTCCGCCGCGACAAGCTCGTCGCCCACATCCAGGCACTCATCGACCAGTGGGGCGAGTCGATGATCATCTTCGACGACAACCAGGAAAACCCGGGCGACCTGCCGGCCGACGACGGGACTCCGGAGGGCTGATGCTCCCAGTGCTCGACAACGCGGCGATGCGCGAGGCGGACCGGCGCACCATCGAGGACCTCGGTGTCCCCGGCATCGTGCTGATGGAGAACGCGGCAACCGGAGTGGTCGACGCCGTTCGCGAGCGCTTTCCGGACGCACGGCGTCTCGTGATCCTGTGCGGGCCGGGGAACAACGGCGGCGACGGCCTGGCCGCCGCCCGCCACCTCGCGAACGGCGGCCTCGAGGTTTCCGTGCTCCTGGTCGGCAACCCGGAGCGCCTGAGCCCGGATGCCGCCACCAACCACCGCATCGCGGTCGCCTGCGGCGTGGCGGTGGCGACGATCGACGGCGACGACCTGAGCGAGCTCGACCGGGCCCTTCATGGCGGAAGCCGGCCCGACCTCGTGCTCGACGCGCTCCTCGGCACCGGCCTCGACCGCCCTCTCGACGGCAGGATGGCAGCCATCGTCGAACGGGTCCTCGTCAGCGGCGTGCCGGTCCTTGCCGTCGATGTGCCCAGCGGCCTCAGCGGGTCCACGGCGCTCGCCGGCGGCTCCGTGCTCTCGGCCGGGCTGACCGTGACCTTCGGCGCCCTCAAGCTCTGCCACGCGCTGCCGCCCGCCTGCCTGCACTGCGGCGAGGTCGCGGTGGTGGACATCGGCATCCCGCCGCGGGTCCTCGCGGGCGGGTGCCGCCTGTGGTGGTACGACGCCGAGGACGCGGCCGTCGCCCTGCCGGTACGGCCCGCCGACGCGCACAAGGGCAGCTTCGGCCACCTCCTGCTGCTCGCCGGGGCGGAGGGCCGCGGCGGCGCGGTGGCGATGGCGGCCCGCGCCGCGGTGGTCGCGGGCTCGGGTCTGGTCACGATGGCGGTGCCGGGACCAGCGGTGGCGGTCGCCGACACGGCCTGTCTCGAGGCCATGACCCACGCACTCGCCGCGGACGGCCAGGGCCGACTCGCGGGCCCGGAGGGGCTCGAGGAGCTCCTGCCGCGAATGACCGC
>JALOKS010000064.1 GCA_025456385.1 Thermoanaerobaculales bacterium
AAAAATCCGGGGTCGTCGCGAGGACGGAGTCGAGGCCGGCGGCGGCGAGATCGTACTCGCGCTCGTAGTAGAAGGTGCGCGCGAGATCGACGCCGACATAGGCATTGAGCGGATCGAGCAGCTGGGCGACACGGAGCTCCCGCCGCGCCTCGTCAAAGCGCCCCATCGCCTGAAGATAGTACGAGTAACTGTGGTGGGCGGCCGCTGACGCAGGGCCGAGCTCGATGGCCCTCAGGAAACCCTCTTCCGCCGCGCTCCAGTCCCAATCGTAGTAGAAACGGACCATCGCCAGTGCGGCGTGCGCCTCGGGCAGGGTCTCGTCCAGCTCGAGAGCTCTCGTCGCGGAGGCGCGGGCGAGCGGCATGTGATCGCGGGAGGGCAGCACGAAAACCTCCTGCTCGGCCAGGCCGGCGTACGGCTGCGCATAGTCGGGGTCAGCGGCGATGGCCTTCTCGAAGAGCTCGATGGACTCGCGGAGGCGACCGCCGCGACTCGCGAGGTACCTGGCGCGCAGGTAGAGCTCGTGCGCCGTCGGATCGACCCGGCGGGCTCCGGCCAGCAACGCCTCCTCCCGGGCGGTCACCTCGATCTCGATGGCCCGCGCGATGCGACGGGCAACCTCGGTCTGGAGACCGAGGATGTCCTCGACGCTGCCCTCGTACCGGTCTCCCCAGATGTTCTCCTCGGGGTCGGCACGGATCAGCTGAGTGGCGATCCGGACTGTGTTGCCGGCACGGAGCACCGACCCCTCCACCACGGCGTCGACGCCGAGGGCCGCGGCGATCTCCGGAAGCGGCGTGTCGCTGTCCTTGAAGCGCTCGACCGACTGGCGGGAGATCACCCGCAGGGCGCTGATCCTGGCCAGATCGCCGATCAGGGCCTCGGTCATCCCAATGGCGAAGTACTCCTGGTCCGGCTCGCCCGACATGTTGTCGAAGGGCAGCACCGCGATCGATCGGATCTCGGCCTTGGGAGGTTCGGCAAGCCGTAAGCCCGCCTTCGGCACCAGCACGAGGGCGGCGAGCAGCGCGAGGCCGGCGAGGACGGCCGTGGCCACCGCCCGGAGGCCGATTCTTCGACGGCCGGCTCCACCGCCGGGCGCGGCGGGAGCGGAGGATCGGTCACCGATGGAACGCAGCGCGAAAGCGAGATCGGCCGCCGACTGAAATCTCGCCTGCGGGCTCTTCTCGAGGCAGCGGCGGATGGTCCGGTCGAGGTCCTGAGGGGTGGCGGAGGCGCTCGCGATCAACGGCTCCGGGTCTTCCCTGAGAATCGCCGCCATCGAGTCCGGAGTGGTGTCGCGGGCAAACGGCCCCCGCCCGGTCACCATCTCGTACAGCACGCAGCCGAGGGAGAAGATGTCGCTCCGGGCATCCGTCCCCTCCCCCCGAACCTGTTCCGGCGCCATGTAGCCGACCGTTCCCAAGACCGTCCCGTCGCGGGTCGCGGACGGCGTCAGCGAACGCGTTTCCCCCTCCTTATCGACCTTCTCGTCGAGCCGGGCGAGTCCGAAATCGAGGATCTTGACCCGCCCGTCGTCGGTCACGATGACGTTCTCCGGCTTGAGGTCGCGGTGGATGACCCCCTCGCTGTGCGCCGCCGCGAGGCCATCGGCGATCTGGGCGCCGAGATCGACGACCTTCGACCAGCTCATGCCGGACTCCGGGATCCTCTGCCTCAGGCTCGCGCCTCGGAGCAACTCCGTCACCGCGAAGACCGTCCCCCCGTCCGCTCCGAAGTCCCAGATCTCGAGGATGTTGGGGTGGGCCAGCCTGGCCAGGGACCGCGCCTCGCGCCGGAACCGCTGCAGCCGATCGGAGTCAGAGGCCACGCGTCCGGGGAGGACCTTGATCGCCACGTCGCGTGCGAGCCGGGTGTCGTGAGCGCGGTACACCTCGCCCATGCCGCCCGCACCGATGAGTTCGTCGATACGGTAGCGTCCGAGCATCTTCCCAGCCAGGCTCGTCACGACCCTGATTTCCCGTTGCACTCGATCATAACGGAGAATCCTCCGGCGAACGGAACATGGTGCGCTGTGGGGGCGAGGAACCGGGCCGAGCGCTCAACGTCGGTCGTCATCGGGCGCGGACCCGGGCGCGGAGGCGGAAACGGGGCCGGGAGGGAGGCGGGATACACTGATGGCGGGAGGGCCGGATTCTTGGACCGGATCGTGGAGTTCCTGTTCGAGGTCGGGATGCTCAAGCGCACGCCGCGCTCGGGCTGGCAGTTTCTCGGCGCCGGCTCGGAGTCGGTGGCCGAGCACGCCTTCCGCGTGGCGATGATCGCGTTCGTCCTCGCCCGGATGGACCATGAGGCCGACGGCGCCAGGGTGCTGCAGCTGGCGCTCGTCCACGACCTCCCGGAGACCCGCACCGGCGATCTCAATTACGTCAACCAGAAGTACGTCGAGCCCGATGAGGCGCGCGCGGCCGAGGACATGTGCGCCGGTCTGCCTTTCGCCGCTGAGCTCCGCGGCCTGCTGGCAGAGTACCGAGCCGAGGCGACGCCCGAGGCGATCATCGCCCACGACGCGGACCAGCTGGAGATGCTGCTGGAGCTCAAGGAGCACCTCGACCGCGGGGTCCAGGGCGCCGCCGAGTGGACCCCGTTCGTTCTCCGTCGCCTGCGGACGGAGAACGCGCAACTGCTCGCCCGGCGCATCCTCGACGGCGACTCTTCGTCGTGGTGGTTCGATCGCGGCTCCGAGTGGTGGGTGCGCGGCGGCAAGGGCTGAGGGCGCCTCTTGACTCGCCGCCGCGGATGGCGGATTCTCGGCGTCTCGAATGCAGCTGCCGGGGCGGGGATGATGGCGCATGGCGGCCCGCGGCAGGGGGGGTTGATGGGCGGACTCCGGACCCCGTTGCTCCTTTGCGCAGCAGCCCTGCTCGCCGGCTGCGGCTCGACGACTGCCGAGCTGCCGGTCCACACCAGCTACAGCCGCACCGCCGCCTTCAGCCGCTGGGAGACCTTCCGGATGGCGAGCGACGGCGGCGGCGGCTCCTCCCACAGCTATCCGAGGTACGAGCAGATGGTCCGGCAAGCGCTCGTGGACGAGCTCTCCGCCCGCGGCTACACCCGCATCGAGGACGGCAGCCCCGACTTCAGGGTCGGGTTCGAGCTTTCGTTCCGCGGCGACTCCTCGGCCCAGATGACGCCCGACATGGGGAGCGCCGATCCGACCCGGCGCGCTCCGGCGGCGTCCAACCCCGGAGGCACGCTGGCGATCAGGATGCTCGACCCTCACAGCGCCGAGGTTCTCTGGGAGGGCACCGTATCCGATTTCACGGTGAGCGCCGTCGAGCCGCAGCAGAGTCTCCGCAGAGTGGTGTGGCGGGTGCTCGCCGAGTTTCCGCCTCTCACGGGTTGAGGCCGGACGACGGGGGAGCAGCGGCTTGAAGATGACACCCATGCTTCGCCAGTACCTGGAGCTCAAGGAGCAGGCGGGCTCGGCGCTGCTGCTGTACCGGATGGGCGACTTCTACGAGCTTTTCTTCGAGGACGCCCAGCGGGCCGCGCCGGTGCTCGGCATCACCCTCACCCGGCGCCGCCACAACGACTCGATCGAAGCGCCGATGTGCGGCGTCCCCTACCACGCCTTCGACAACTACCTCGGCAAGCTGTTGGACGCCGGCTTCCGGGTGGCGGTGGCGGAGCAGGTCGAGGATCCGGCGACCGCCAAGGGCCTGGTGCGGCGCGAGATCATCCGCACGCACACCCCGGGCACCGTCTCGGATACCGGGCTGCTCGACGGCAGCGAGCACTGCTTCCTGGCGGCCTTCGGAGGGGACGAGGAGTCCGCGGCCCTGGCGTGGATCGAGATCAGCACCGGCACCTTCGAGGGCCTGCGCGTCAGCGACCCGCAGCTCGCGACCGAGCAGCTGGCTCGCCTGCGGCCCCGGGAGCTGCTGGTGGCCGAGGACTGGGACGGGTGGCGCAAGGTCTGGCCGCGGGAGCTGCCGCAGCCCGCGGTGACGCCGGTTCCGACCGGCGCCTTCTCGCCCTCCGCCGGCGAGCAGCGGCTGCGCCGGGTCCTCGGGGTCGCCTCCCTGCGCGGCTTCGGGCTCGAGTCGGGAGAGCTGCTCGTCGGCATGGCGGGCGCGCTCCTCGGCTACGCGGAGTCGACCCAACGATCACCGCTCCACCACATCACCGCCTTCCGCTGCCGCGACGGCGGCGAGTCGATGGTGATCGACCGCGCGAGCCTGCGCAACCTCGAGGTCGAGCGCGGCGCTGACGGCACCCGCCGGGGCTCGCTGGTCGACGTCCTCGATCAGACCCGGACCCGCATGGGCTCCCGTCTGCTGCGCGACCGCCTGGTGCGACCCTCCAACGACCTCGAGGAGATCGAGGGGCGGCACCGCGCCGTCGCCGAGCTGGTGGACGACCCGTCCCTGCTGCAGGGCGTCCAGGCCGCTCTCGACGGCCTCCCCGACCTCCAGCGCCTGGCCGCGCGGGTCGGCCTCGCCCATGCCAGCCCACGCGAGCTCGAGGGCCTGCGCGCGGGGCTCGACCGCCTGCCGCAGCTGGTCGCGGCGGTGCGGACCGTGACCTCGGCGCGGCTGCGCCTGCTCGCGGCCGAGCTCGACCCCATGAGCGACCTCGCCGAGCTCCTCCACCGCCGGCTCGCGGCGACTCCCGCCCAGGTACCGGGGGCGGGCGTCATCGCCGGCGGCTGGGATCCGGAGCTCGACGAGCAGCGCTCGCTCGCCCGCGGAGGGAAGGAGCTGCTCGCCGGCGTCGAGGCGGAAGAACGGGCGCACACCGGGATCAGCTCCCTCAAGGTCCGCTACAACAAGGTCTTCGGCTACTTCATCGAGGTCAGCCGGGCCAACCTCGATCGCGTACCGGAGGGCTACGAGCGGCGCCAGACCCTGGCCAACGCGGAGCGCTTCGTCACCCCCGAGCTCAAGGAGCTCGAGGCGAAGATCCTCGCCGCCGAGGAGAGGGCAACCGCACGCGACCGGCAGCTCTTCGAGCAGCTGGTGGACGAGCTCGCGAGCCACGCCCACCGAATCTCGGTGACCGCGGCTGCGGTCGCCCGGCTCGACGTCCACGCGGCCTTCGCCGACCGCGCGCGGCGCTGGGCGTACTGCCGCCCGGTCATGACCGAGGAGGCGGGGCTCGCTGTGACCGAGGGCCGCCACCCCGTGCTCGAGGAGCTGCAGCGCGAGCCGAAGTTCGTGCCCAACGACTGCCGGCTCGATCCGGTCTCGTGCCAGATCGTGCTCCTGACCGGGCCGAACATGGGCGGCAAGTCGACCTACCTGCGGCAGTGTGCGCTGATCACCCTGATGGCGCACGCCGGCTCCTTCGTGCCGGCGGCCGAGGCCGTCATCGGGCTCACCGACCGCATCTTCACCCGCGTCGGCGCCTCCGACATGCTGGCTCGCGGCGAGTCGACCTTCATGGTCGAGATGAGCGAGACTGCGAACATCCTCCGCCACGCCACGCCGCGCTCGCTCGTCATTCTCGACGAGGTCGGCCGCGGCACCGCCACCTTCGACGGCCTGTCCCTGGCGTGGGCGATCGTCGAGCACCTGCACGACCGCGCCGAGCGCGCCGCCATGGTCCTCTTCGCGACCCACTATCACGAGCTCACCGAGCTCGGGAGGATGCTGCCGCGCTTCGTCAACCGCTCGATGGCGGTCAAGGAGTGGCGCGGCTCGATCCTCTTCCTGCACCGGGTCGTCGACGGCCCGGCCGACCACTCCTACGGCATCCACGTGGCGCGGCTCGCAGGAGTGCCCGAGGAGGTGTGCGTTCGCGCCTCCGAGGTCCTGGCCAACATCGAACGCCACGAGATCACCGTCATCGACGACGCCGCCACCCGGCCGCCCGCCGGCAGCCGGCTCAACCAGCTCGACCTCTTCCGGCCGGCGGCCGACGAGATCGCCGACCGACTGCGGCGGCTCGAGATCGACTCGCTGACGCCGATCGCGGCTCTCAACCTGCTCGCCGAGCTCAGGCGGAAGGTGCACGACGGTGGAAGCTGAGCCCCACCAGGTCCGTCCGGTGCCGCCGTGAGGACCTTCGAGTCCATGCCGCTGGTCGTCGGCTTGCCGGGCCCCGTGCTCGACGACCGGCAGCGGCGGGTTCTCGAACGCGTGCAGCCGAGCGGCGTCATCCTCTTCGCCCGCAACATCGAGACCACGGAGCAGACCCGCACGCTCGCGGCCGCGCTCCGCGAGCTCGAGCCGCAGCCCTTCCTGTGCGCGGACCTCGAGGGAGGGATGGTCAACCGCCTCGAGTCCCTGTGGGGCGAGCTGCCGACGCCGGCGGCCGCGGCCGCGGCCGGACGGCGGGCGGTCCGCGCCCTCGGTGAGGCGGCCGGCGCCGCCTGCCGGAGCCTCGGCATCCAGCTCGACCTCGCCCCTGTCGTCGACCTCGACTGCCCGGGAGGCTGCCTCGGCGGCCAGGGGCGGTGCCTCGGGAGCGACGCCGAGCGCGTGGTCGTCCTCGCCCGCCTCTTCAACGAAGGCCTCCAGGAGTGGGGAGTCAGCGGCTGCACGAAGCACTTCCCGGGTCTCGGTGCGGTCGGGGCCGACACCCACCACGAGCTGCCCGTGCTCGAGTCGGCGCCGGCCGAGCTCGAGCGGCAGCTCGCCGTCTTCGCCGCGCTCGGCACGGAGATCCCGGCGGTGATGATGGCGCACGTGGTGGTGCCGGGCCTCGGCGACGCCGAGCGGCCGGCGTCCCTCTCCCGCGCCGTCGTCGAACGGGCGGCGACCCTGCCGGGATCGCCGGTCGTGCTGTCGGACGACATCGAGATGGGCGCCCTCACGGGCTGGGGCGAGCTGCCGCAGCGGGTCGTGGCGGCCCTCGCCGCCCGCAGCCACGGCGTCCTCGTCTGCAAGGCCTTCGACCGCCTCGACGACATCGCCGCGCACCTCACCGAGCTCGCGGGGGCTGACTCGAAGATCTCCGGTCGGCTGGTGGAGGCGGCGGCGCGCATGGGCACCCTGCGGGTCGAGCTCTGCCAGCGGGCCGCCGCCGTGCCGGCGCCGGACGACGAGACCGTGGCGCAGCTGTGGGAGCAGGCGCGCAGGGAGGCGGGCTGAGCCGGCCGCCCGCCCGCCCGATTTCGGATTTCGGATTTCGGATTTCGAATTTCCCGACCGCCCCCGCCATACTCGATACGCTTTGTGACTGCAGCCAGGCGACGTCGACAAAACACTCTGCGGTCAATACTCCGGCTGGGTTGGGGGGGAAAATCCGAAATTCGAAATTCGAAATTCGAAATTCGAAATCCCTACGGGCCGGTCACAATGCAGCCCATGACTGACCGACCCGCAGCTGCAGTTCTCCTCTCGGGTGGCTTGGATTCGACGACGGTTCTCGCGATCGCGCGGTCGGAGGGCCTCGAGTGCCACTGCCTGACCGTGGACTACGGCCAGCGGCACCGCATCGAGCTGGATGCGGCCCGCCGCGTCGCCGCGGCGTTCGGCGCCGCCTCCCACCGGATCGTGGCCCTCGACCTGCGCGCGATCGGCGGCTCGGCCCTGACCGCCGACATCGCGGTCCCGAAGGAACGCGAGCTCGACCGCCGCGAGGTCCCGGTCACCTACGTGCCGGCCCGCAACACGGTGCTGCTGGCCCTGCTCCTCGGCCTCGCCGAGGTCGTGGGCGCGGAGGAGCTCTTCATCGGCGCCAACGCGGTCGACTACTCCGGCTACCCGGACTGTCGCCCGGCCTTCCTCGCGGCCTTCGAGCGGCTCGCCGCCGTCGCCACCGTCGCCGGCACCGAGCACGGCGCGCGCTACCGGGTGCGGGCGCCCCTCCTCGAGCTCGGCAAGGCGGACATCATCCGCCGCGGCCTCGCCCTCGGGGTCGACTACGGCCTGACCTGGTCCTGCTACGACCCGGGCCCCGACGGCCTCGCCTGCGGCCGCTGCGACTCGTGCCGGCTGCGCCGCCGCGGCTTCGCGGAGGCCGGGGCGAGGGACCCGCTGCCCCAGGCCCGCGGCTGAGGCGCTGCCGGGCGCTCAGTCCGCTGGATTCACTCCGTCACCCTCGGGGCCGGCGCTGCTTCCCGAGCCCCGCAGCCGCATCTGGCCGATCTGGAACGCGGCCGGCTGGACCTCGCGCAGGGTCGACCACTGCTGCGGGCTCAGGACCCCGCGCATGGCGAGCAGGCGGTCGACCGAGGCGGCGAGCACGGCCGCGTTGGCCTGCTCCAGCTCCAGCCGCGCAGCGGCGAGGGCGTCCGGCTTCGGCTCCGACTCCGACAGGGCGCTCATCAACCTGGCGTAGGCCTGAGCGTAGCGGCGTGCCGCTTCCTTGGTGGCGTTGACCGCGGCATCCGCCATCTCGTCGAGCTGTGATTTCTGGCCGGCCGTGACGCCGACCTTGGCGGCGACCTCGTCCCTGTTCCACCACCGGGATGCCTGCTCGGCCCGCTGCATCATCGCCCGCATCCGCGGCGGCGCCTTCTTCGCCGGCGGCGCCTGCTGGGCTCCCGTGGAGCTCGCGGCAAGAAGAAGCCCCGCCACCGTCGCTCCGATCACCGCCCTGCAGCCCATACCCCCTCCCCTTGCATCCTGCACCCGGCAGCCTACCATGACGGGGGAGGCGCAGGTGGTGCGGCGAGGACTCGCAATCGGCATCGTCGTCCTGGGCGTGGTGTCCGGAGTGGTCGCGCTCGTCGGGCTCGGGTCGAGAGCGAGGGCCGACCGCTTCGGAGGTCTCGAGCCGAGCCCCGGCGCCAACGTCCTCCTCATCACCGTCGACACGACCCGCGCCGACCACCTCGGCGCGTTCGGCGGCGATCCGGAGCTCACCCCCAACCTCGACCGCCTGGCGGCCCGCGGGGTGGCCTTTCTCGAAGCCCAGTCGCCGGCTCCCATCACCCTGGTCGCGCACGCCTCGATCCTCACCGGGCTTTACCCCTACCGGCACGGCATCCGCAACAACGGCACCTTCTCGCTCGCCGAGAACGTGCCGACCCTCGCCACGGCGCTGCGGGACGAGAGCTACCGGACCGGTGCCTTCGTCTCCGCCTACGTCCTCGCCCGGCGCTACGGCCTCGACCGCGGCTTCGAGGTCTACGACGACGACCTCAGCCGAGGCCGGCAGGAGAACGCCGGCGAGGTCCCGGCGCGGCGGGCCGAGGTCACCGTGGACAGCGCGATCGCCTGGCTCGACGAGGTTGCGGGGACCGGGGAACCCTTCTTCTGCTGGGTCCATCTCTACGATCCGCACGCCCCCTACGACCCGCCGGCCGGCTTCCGCGAGCGCTTCCCGAGCGACCCCTACAGCGGCGAGATCGCGTACATGGACTCCGAGATCGGGCGCCTCCTCGCCCACCTCGAAACGCGGGGCGAGGCGGACAAGACTTTCGTCGCGGTGATCGGCGACCACGGCGAGGCGCTCGGCGAGCACGGCGAGCAGACCCACGCCATCCTCCTCCACCAGGCCACCACCCGGGTGCCGTGGATCCTGGCCGGGCCCGGCCTTCCCGAGGGTGGCAAGGTCCGCGTGCCGGTGTCGGCCGTCGACCTGGCGCCGACCGTGGGCTGGCTGCTCGACGTCGAGCTGCCGGATGCCACGAACCTCGACGGCGTCGCGGTCGTCAACCCGTCGTCGGAGCGCCTCGGCGAGCTGGTCGACCGCAGCCTCTACATGGAGACCATGCTGCCGCGCTACCAGTATGGGTGGAGCGCGCTCCGGGGGATCCGGCGCGGCAGGTGGCAGGTCGTCGCCGGTGCCCGCCGCACCCTCTTCGATCTCGAGCGCGACCCGCGGGAGCTGGTCGACCGCAGCGCCAGCGATGCCGCTGCACTGCGCGATCTCGAGGAGCGCCTGAAGGCCGTGCTCGAGATCGACACCGCCGACGCCGCGGCCCGGGAGGTCATCAGCGAGAGCGAGCGCGAGAAGCTCGCCGCCCTCGGCTACCTCGGCTTCTCCGAGCTCGAGCGCCACGACCCTCCCGACCCGCGCGACCTCATCGGCGCCCACGTCCACATGGAGCGGGCGCGGGTGCTCGCGGCCCGCGGCCTCTCGGAGCAGGCGCTCGGCGAGCTCGACGCCATGCTCGGCGAGGACAGTCAGAACACCTCGGCTCTGGGCCTGCGCGCCAGCGTGCTGACCGGCATGGGCCGGCTCGACGAGGCCGCCGCGACCCTCGAGCGGTTGATCGCTCTCGACCCCGACAACGCCCAGAGCTATCGGAGCCTGGCCCAGCTCGAGCTCGGGCGGGGGCGGCCCGCGGCCGCGCTCGAGCTCGCCCGGATCGGAGGCGCGAAGCGCGGCGCCTTCGGCTCCCTGTGCGCGGTCGAGGCGGCGGCCCTGACCTCCCTCGGCCGGCGCGACGAGGCGGTGAGCCTGTTGGACGAGCGCCTCGCGGAGGACCCG
>JALOKS010000329.1 GCA_025456385.1 Thermoanaerobaculales bacterium
GCGGACCTGCCCAAGGAGGGCGGGCGCTTCGACCTGCCGATCGCGCTGGGGATACTCGCGGCGTCGGGACAGATCGACGGCCGGCGCCTCGACGCCTACGAGTGGGTCGGCGAGCTCGCCCTCTCCGGCGCGCTGCGGCCCGCCCGCGGCATCCTGCCCGTGGCGCTGGCTGCCCGTGCGGCGGGCCGCTCGTTGCTCCTGCCTCACGGGAACGCGTCAGAGGCCGCGCTCGTGCGCGACCTGCCGCTCTACCCTGCGGGTCACCTCCTCGAGGTCTGCGGCCACCTCAACGGCACGGCGCCGATCGCTCCCCGGGACCTGCCGGCGCCGCCGCCGAGCCCGACGGATGCGCCGGACCTCGCCGACGTGCGCGGACAGTCCCACGCCAAGCGCGCCCTCGAGATCGCCGCGGCGGGCGGCCACAGTCTCCTCATGATCGGGCCCCCCGGGACCGGCAAGTCGATGCTCGCCGGCCGCCTGCCGGGTTTGCTGCCGCCGATGAGCGAGGCAGAGGCGCTCGAGACCGCCGCAGTCGTCTCGCTCGGGCTCGATCCGCCGGACCCGCGGCACTTCTACCGGCGCCCCTTTCGCGCGCCGCACCACTCGGCCTCCGCGGCCGCTCTCGTCGGCGGCACCGGTCACCCCCGCCCCGGAGAGATCTCACTCGCGCACAACGGTGTGCTCTTCCTCGACGAGCTGCCGGAGTTCAACCGCCACGTCCTCGAAGTGCTGCGCGAGCCGCTGGAGACCGGGCGGATTCTGATCTCGCGCGCCGCCCGCAAGGTGGAGTTCCCTGCACGATTCCAGCTCGTCGCCGCGATGAACCCGTGCCCGTGCGGCTACCTGGGCGACGCCCGCGGCGCCGTCTGCAGCTGCACGCCCGACCAGATCGCGCGCTACCGGGCACGCGTCTCGGGCCCGCTGCTCGACCGGATCGACATGCAGATCGAGGTGCCGGCCGTCCCCGCCGACCTCCTCGGCCGCGGCAGGCCCGACGGCGAGCGCAGCGCGCTCGTCCGCGATCGCGTGGCGGCCGCGCGCCACCGCCAGCTCGAGCGACAGGGTCTGCCGAACGCCGGGCTGACCTCGACGGATCTCGACGAGCGGGCACGACTGGACACCGCCGGCTTGACCCTGCTGCGCCGAGCGGTGGACCGGCTGCGGCTGTCGGCCCGGGCCTACCACCGCATCATCAGGCTCGCGCTGACGATCGCCGACCTCGAGGGAGCCGGCTCGATCCAGGCCGCCCACGTCGCGGAGGCCGTCGGCTATCGACGCCTCGACCGCGGCGTCGCTTAAACTTCGCGCCCATGCTCAGTCTGACCAACCTCACCCTCCGCAGGGGGGCGAAGGTCCTCTTCCGCGACGCCTTTCTGCAGGTGCACGGCGGCCAGCACGTCGGTGTGACGGGCGCCAACGGCAGCGGCAAGTCGAGCCTGTTCGCTCTGCTGCTCGGCGAGCTCGTCGCCGATGCCGGCACGGCGGCGTTTCCGCGCGACTGGGTGGTGGCCCACGTCGCCCAGGAGACGCCCCCGGACCCACGGCCCGCGATCCACTACGTGCTCGACGGCGACGCGGAGCTCCGTTCCGTCGAGGCGGCCATCGCGGCCGCAGAGCAGGCCCACGACGGCCACCGCCTCGCCGAGCTGCACGCCCGACTCGAGGCGATCGGGGGCTACGAGGCCGGCAGCCGTGCGGCGCGGCTGCTGCACGGGCTCGGCTTTCGGCCCGGTGAGGAGAATCGGCCGGTCGAGTCGTTCTCGGGAGGCTGGCGAATGCGCCTGAATCTCGGCCGTGCCCTGATGTGCCGATCCGACCTGCTGCTGCTCGACGAGCCCACGAACCACCTCGACCTCGAGGCGGTGGTCTGGCTCGAGGACTGGCTGCGCGCCTACCGCGGCACCCTGCTGATCATCTCGCACGACCGCGACTTCCTCGACGGCGTCTGCAGCCACGTCCTGCACATCGAGCGCGAGCAGGCGACGCTCTACACCGGCAACTACTCTGACTTCGAGCGCCTGCGCGCCGAACGCCTGGCGGGCCAGCAGGCGGCCTACGCGGAGCAGCAGCGCGAGATCGCGCACATCCGACACTACGTCGACCGCTTCCGGGCGAAGGCGACGAAGGCGCGTCAGGCGCAGAGCCGCCTCAAGGCTCTCGAGCGAATGGAGCTGATCGCACCGGCCCACGTGGACTCGCCGTTCCACTTCGCCTTCCGCCCCCCCGCGCGGTCGCCGAACCCGCTGCTCCGCCTCGAGCGCGCGGACGCCGGCTACGACCCGGCGGCCCCCGTCCTGCGCGGCGCCACCCTGACCCTGTCGCCCGGGGACCGGATCGGCCTGCTCGGGGTCAACGGCGCGGGCAAGTCGACCCTGGTCAAGCTGCTCGCGGGCGACCTCCCGCCCCTGGCCGGCGTGCGCGAGGGCGCGCGCGACTTGCAGGTCGGTTATTTCGCGCAGCACCAGCTCGAGCAGCTGCGGCCCGAGTGGACGCCGGTTCAGCACCTGCTCGCGCAGTCTCCGACGCTCGCCGAGCAGGAGGCACGGGACTTCCTCGGTGGCTTCGGCTTCGTGGGCGATCAGGCGCTGGCACCCGTCGCGCCTTTCTCAGGGGGCGAGAAGGCGCGACTCGTCCTCGCCCTGATCGTGCACCGCCGCCCCAACCTGCTGCTTCTGGACGAGCCGACGAACCACCTCGACCTGGAGATGCGCCACGCGCTCGGCCTGGCGCTGCAGGGGTTCGAGGGGGCGATGGTGCTGGTCTCGCACGACCGACACCTGCTGCGCTCCACGGCCGACCGGCTCTGGCTGGTCGCTGGCGGGGGAGTCACCGAGTTCCAGGAGGGCCTCGACGACTACCCGCGCTGGCTCGCCGCCCAGCAGCCGGCGGACGATGCGACCGGTAATGCCGCGGCTGGCGAGCACACCGCGACGGCGCGGCGCGACCGGCGGCGCAGCGACGCAGAGGAGCGCAAGCGACTGCAGCCGCTGCGCCGTGCCGCGGAGCGTTGGGAGGGGAGGGTGGAGGAGCTGACCGCCGAGCGGCACCGCCTCGAGTCGCGCCTCGCCGACCCCGCGCTGTACGAAGCGGCGCGCAAGGACGAGCTCAAGACGCTGCTCGCGGACAAGGCGCGCGTGGATGCCGCGCTGGCGGAGGCCGAGGCGGCCTGGCTCGACGCGATCGAGGCACTGGACAACGCCGCCCAAGCGTAAAACGGGCCGGGACGGGCCGAGCGAATCCTGGGGCGCGGGGTGATTGGCTTCCGCCACCCTGGGGGGGCCAAACCGGCGTGGGCAGCTCCAGTGCATTGCCGGCTGCCGACCGCCCCGCGAGGAGGACGGCGGAAGCGTATGGCTCCGCTCGGACACGCCGTAAACCCATCCCTGGGGGCTCGGATGCGGCATCCCTGCCGCATACGGTCCTCGGGAGCCATCCGCTCC
>JALOKS010000065.1 GCA_025456385.1 Thermoanaerobaculales bacterium
GCGACGGCCTCGATCTCGTACAGGCCCTCGAGCTCGCAGGGCCGCACCTCGACGGAGGTGGCGACGCGGATCGCCGACAGCGGCCGGAACTCGTCGCCGAGCTCCACGGCCGCGGACTCGAGCGGCAGCGCGCCGCCGCGCACGCTCTCGAGGGCGACCTCGGCGGCCCGCAGCAGATCGGCGCGCGCCTCGAGCCGGCGTGCGGCGCTCATCTGGGCGTCGAGAAAGCCCGCAGCGACCAGGATCGCGAAGCCGAAGACGGCCAGCGCGATCACGGCCTCCAACAGGGTGAAGCCCCACTCGTGCTGACGGCGTCGGCGACGCACGGGGAGCCCGTCGCCGGGTCGGCTCTCAGGCCTTGCGCGCGAGCAGCTCCTTGAGCTTCGCCTGCGACCGCGCCTCGACCTCGTCGTGCAGCGACCCGCCATTGGAGTCCATGGTAACCATGACCGGGAACCGTTGCACCTCGATCACCCACAGGGCCTCGGGCACGCCGAACTCGTCGAGCATGAACACCCGCTCGACCCGCGGAATCGCGCGCGCCAGCACCTGGGCGGCGCCGCCGACCGCGTGCAGGTAGACCGCGCCGTGCTTCCCGAGCCCGGCGAGGGTCTTGGCGCCCATGCCGCCCTTGCCGATGACCCCGCGCAGCCCGTAGCGGCCGATGACGTCGGCCTGGTAGGGCTCCTCGCGGATCGAGGTGGTGGGGCCGGCGGCCACGAAGCTCCAGCTGCCGTCGCCCTTCTTCGCCACCACGGGTCCGCAGTGGTAGATCACCGAGTCCTTCAGGAAGGGTGCGACGTCGGCGCGGAAGTCCTCGAGCAGCCACTTGTGGGCGGCGTCCCGGCCGGTGATCATGCGTCCCGTCAGCTCGACGAAGTCGCCGACCTTGAGCGCGCGAATGCTCTTCTCGTCGACCGGAAGCTTCAGCTCAGCCATGTCAGCTCTCCCCCTTCGCCGATGCTGACGCCGGCCTTGCGGGCCGCCCAGCACATGTACGAGATGGTCACGAAGTAGCAGGCGGGCAGGCGGTCGAGGACGCCGATCTTGACGCCCAGCAGAGTCGTGCTGCCGCCGAAGCCCATCGGCCCGATGCCGAGCTCGTTGCCTTCGCGCAGGATCCGCTCCTCGAGCGCGGCCAGCTCGGGCATCGGGTTGGTATCGGCCAGCGGCCGCAGCAGCTGCCGCTTCGAGGCCTCGAAGGCGGACACCCGGTCGCCGCCGATGCACACGCCGAGCACGCCCGGAGCGCAACCCTTGCCCTGCGCCTGGACAACGGCATCGAGAACCGCGCGCCGCACCCCGTCGAGGTCGCGGCCGGCGCCGAGCTTGCCGTCCGGCAGCTTGTACTGCGCCCCCACGTTCTCGCTGCCGCCGCCCTTGAGGATCATCCGCACCTCGATCCGGGGCTCGTCCCACTCCTCGAAGTGCATGAACGGGATGCCGCGGCCGGAGCCGTCGCCGGTGTTGGCGCCGGTGAGGGTGTTGACGGCGTTCGGCCGCAGGTAGGTGCGCGCGGTGGCCTCGCGCACCGCGGCCTCGAAGTCGGCCTTGACGGCACGGGTGCTGACCCCGGTCGGGTGGTGGACCCAGACCACCGGGGTGCCGGTGTCCTGGCAGATCGGCGCCGAGGCCTCGCGAGCGAGGTCGACGTTTTCGAGGATGGTGTTGAGAGCGATGCTCGCGAGGCCGCCCCGCTGCTCCGCCTCGCGGCCTGTGCGGAGCGCCTCGGCGACCTCGGCCGGCAGCTCGGCCGAGGCCCGGCGGATCAGCTCCACGAAGGTCTCGGTGTAGGTCCCCGTTGCAGCCATTCCCACCTCCAGCGGACGCCGCTCGAGCGTCCGTCCGGCAGCGAGTATACCTCTCTCCGAAAGTTTGTGAATTTTTTCGCTACTTCAGGAACTTGCGCCTCATGATGAGAATCTCGAGCGCCACGCCCGCCTTTTGAGCCGCGATCTGGAGCTCGTCGACGGCCCCCGGGGGCAGCGCCGCTCCCGGCAGGTCGCCGATCAGGAAGGCGACGACCCGGTTCTTCACCGGCACCGGCACGATCGCGACCTCGGTCGGCAGCGGGTCGCCGAGGACCTCGACGAGGAGCTGGTTCGCGAGGCCGCTGGGCAGGGGCCCGCAGAAGGTGCCGCCCCCGCCGAGCCCGGCCAGGACCGACGGCGCCTCGGCCTCGATGGCGAAGCTCTCCAGGTCGTCGAGGACGACGCCGGCGCCGCGCCCCAGCCAGCCGACGATCTTCCCCGAGTGTAGCGCCAGCAGGCAGCAGCGGTCGACGCGCGCGAGGGCGCGCTGGAGAAGCAGGTCGCCGACCTCGTCGCGGTGCTCCGCGGCGCGCAGCAGCGCGGTGTAGGCCTCATCGCCGAGCAGCTCGGCAGCCGGACCGGCACCCGCCGGGACCGGGGCGAGGCCGGGGAAGGTCGCGGCGGGGGCGATGCCGTCCGGCTCCCGACGACCGCGCGGCCGGAGCAGGTCCCGCGGCGTCAGCGGCGGCGGCGACCACAGCCGCTGCCACGGATCGGACGCGGCGGGCGCCGCCGCCACCGGCCCCGGCGGCGGCGGCTGCTGCCCGGCCGGCTCGGCGTCGGCGATCTCCTTGAGCGCCGCGAGAATGCCCGGCTCGGTGGCGACGTGGGCTCGGATGTCGAGGCCGACGTAGCTGACGATCTCCTCGAGGGCGGCCGGGCTGCGCGGGCTCGTCATGGCGACGCTCAGCAGCCCGTCCCTGCGGTCGAAGATCACCGCCTGCAGCCGGCGGGCCGCCTCGAGCGGGAGCAGACGGCGCAGGGGATGGGGAGCGCGCAGGAGGACCCTGGTCGGCGCCGGCGGGACACCGAGCTGCTCCGACAGTGCCTCGAGCAGCGCGTGCTCGTCGACGAAACCGAAGCGCAGGAGCTGAGTGCCGAGCCGCCCGCCGCGGTGGTGGCAGGCCTCGAGGCCGGTGTGCAGCTCGTCGATGGCGAGAGCGCCGCGTTCGACGAGGATCTCCCCGAGGCGTTTCATCGCACCATCGTAGCGCCGCCGCCGGGCGGCAGCCGCGAACCGCGCTCAGACCCGGCCACGCAGGACCACGACCAGGGCGTCACCGGCCGCGCGTGCCGCGGGGAGCACTGCGTCGAGGGTGGTGCTCGGGATCGGCCGGCCCGGAATATCGCCGACGAGGTAACCCTTGGCCCGACCTCTCACCAGGACCGGCACCAGCAGAACCTCGGTCGGCACCGGCGGGCCGAAGATGCCGAGCAGGCGCTCGTCGACCGGGCTCTTCGGGACGGGGCCGACGAAACGGTCCCCCCTGCCGAGCATCCGGAACAGCGACGGCTCGGACTCGCGGACCGAAAAGCCGCGCAAGGCGGCCGCGTCCAAGGGCAGACCGCGGCCGATCCAGCCCGAGGCCATGCCGTGGTGGACAGCGAAAAGGCACACACGATCGAGGTACTGGGCGGCGTAGCGCACCAGGGCCTCGCCGATCTCGGCGGCGGTCGACATGGTGCCGAGCGCCCGCAGGAACTCCTTGTCGTCATCGAGAACGCGCCCGGCGCCGGCACCGTTCGCCGTCGGCTCGAGCTTCGGGAAGCTGGCCACCAGCACGACCCGCGCCGCCTTCGGCCGGCTTCTCGTCCGGAGCAGGGCCGCAGGCAGCAGCTGTGGGGTCCACAGCCGCTCCCAGGCCTCCAGCCCGTCCTCGACGTGGACGATCTCGGTCAGCAGCTCCTCCTCGGCCTCGGCGACGACCTCGCGCAGCTTCGGCGCCCGCTCGATCGCGCGTTCGATCGTCCGATCCGAGGTCACGAACGGCTCCACGTGCAGCTGCGTGAAGTTGGCGATGCGGTCGATCGTGCCGGCGTCGGCCGGCGAGCTCATCGCGACCTGGATGCGGTCGCGCACCCTGCGGAACGGGACCGCGCGCAGGCGACGCAGCATGGACTCGGGAAGGACAGCCGCTTCGAGCCCTTCGAGGCACTCGAGCAGCGCCGACTCCGAGATGAAGGGAACGCCGTGCTGGTCCGCGAGCGCCTGCAGCAGAGCCCCCTCGTCCACGAAACCGAAGTCCAGCAGGGAGCTGCCAAGCCGCTGACCGCCGCGCCGGCTCGCCGTGAGTCCTTTGTGCAGCTGATCGACGGAAATGGCCCCCCGCTCCACCAGCATCTCCCCCAACAGGCCCATGAGTTCATTCTACAACCGAGCCGCCCCCTTGGGGGCGCAGCCGCTCGCGGAACTCCCGCGGCCCGCGTCCGGGTTACCCTGACTGCAGACCGCGGGAGGTGACGCCGTGCGCACGCGGACCGAGAAGGACAGCCTGGGAGAGGTCGAGGTTCCGGTTGACCGCTACTGGGGAGCCCAGACGGCTCGCGCCCTGGCGAACTTCCCGATCGGGGACGAGCGCATGCCGCGCGAGCTCATCCGCGCCTTCGGCATCCTCAAGCTCGCGGCGGCGCGCGCCAACGCCGACCTCGGCACCCTGCCGCCGCAGCTCGCAGTCTGGATCGAGCAGGCCGCGGGCGAGGTCGTCGGGGGTCGGCTCGACGAGCACTTCCCCCTCGTCGTCTGGCAGACCGGCAGCGGCACCCAGACCAACATGAACGCCAACGAGGTCATCGCCAACCGTGCCATCGAGCTCGCCGGCGGCGCGCTCGGCTCCAAGCACCCCGTCCATCCCAACGACCACGTCAACCGCGGTCAATCCTCCAACGACACCTTCCCGACCGCCATGCACATCGCGGCCGCCGAACGGATCGTGCACCACCTGCTGCCCGCCCTCGAGCACCTCCGCGAAACCCTGGCCGCCAAGCAGCGCGAGCTCGCGGAGATCGTGAAGATCGGCCGCACCCACCTCATGGACGCGGTTCCGCTCACCCTCGGCCAGGAGTTCTCCGGCTACGTCGCTCAGCTCGACAAGGACATCGCCATCGTCAAGGCATCGCTCCCGGACCTCCTCGAGCTCGCCATCGGCGGGACAGCTGTGGGGACCGGCCTCAACACCCACCCCGACTTCGCCCGCCGCGCCGCCGCGGTGATCGCCGAGCTCACCGGGTTGCCCTTCGTGCCCGCCAGGAACTTCTTCGCGGCCCTCGCCGCACACGATGCGGTGGTGGCCGCGAGCGGCGCGCTGCGGACGACCGCGGTGTCGCTGATGAAGATCGCCAACGACGTCCGCCTCCTCGGGTCCGGGCCGCGCAGCGGCATCGGCGAGCTCATCCTGCCGGCCAACGAGCCCGGATCCTCGATCATGCCCGGCAAGGTCAACCCGACCCAGGCCGAGGCCCTGACCATGGTGGCGGCGCAGGTGATCGGCAACGACGTCGCCATCGCCTTCGGCGGTGCGAGCGGCCACCTCGAGCTCAACGTCTTCAAACCGATGCTGATCCACAACCTCCTGCAGTCGGTCCGCCTGCTCGGGGACGCCGCCCGCAGCTTCGCCGACCGCTGCGTTTGCGGTCTGCAGCCCGACCGCGCGCGCATCGCCGAGCTGGTCGACCGCAGCCTGATGCTCGTCACCGCGCTCAACCCGAGGATCGGCTACGACAACGCCGCGCGCGTGGCGCAGAAGGCGCACGCCGAGGGCGTCACCCTGCGCGAGGCCGCGGTCGCGCTCGGCCTCCTCACTGCCGACGAGTTCGACACGCTGGTGAGGCCTGAGGAGATGACTGGACCGAGAAGTCAGGAATGAGGCATTCGGAACGGCGCCCCACCCAGGCGGAGACCGGGTGCGAAGCGTGAGAAAACCCGCGTCGAACCTCCTGGTTCCGACATCAGAATTTCGGGTTTCTAACCCGAAATTCTCTTGGTCATGATGACGGCATCGTCCCCGTTGGCATAGTACCGCGGCCGCCGTCCGACCCGGTCGTAGCCCAGCCCTTCGTAGAGAGCGATCGCCGCCAGGTTGCCGGGCCGCACCTCCAGGGTCAGGCTCTCGCCGCCCGACTCCCGGGCGTGCCTCTCCGCGAGCTCCATCAGCGTGCGGCCGAGGCCCTGCCGCCGCCGCACGGGCAGCGCCGCCACCTTGAGCACGTGCAGGTCGAGAAACTGCCAGGCGCAGAACAGGTAGGCGACCAGGGCGCCCGCCGGTTCGACCAGCACGCGGTTGAAGCGCCCCTCGGCGAGGATCTCGGAGATGAAGAAGGGGGGCGGCCAGGGGTCCTCGAAGCACGCCAGCTCGGCCTCGACGAGCGAACGCACGTCCCCCAGCTGCGGCTCGCGGACGGCCCAGCGGAGCCCCACCTCAGCGCTCCCCATGCAGACCGTGGATCGGCGGGCCCTCGACGTACAGGGGCTCGGGCGGGTCGGTGGCCGAGCCGTCCGCCGCGAGCCGCAGCAGGGCCTCGGCCGAGCTGCGGACGACCAGGGCGCGGGCGACCAGCCCGAGCTCGAGGGCCTCCGCCGCCACCCATGGGCCGCGGCGGGCGGCTTCGTCGAGAACGAGAATCTCAATGTCCGACTGCGGCGCGGGGAGCCCGCCCTCGGCCACCCGGTAGCGCCTCGCGTAGACCTCGCCGCGACGGCCCGGCTGCGCGGCCCAGACCTCGCCGCCGGGAGCGCAGCGGGCGGCCAGCATGAGCAGGGAGTCGCAGGCGAGGACCTCCGCCCCGGTTGCCGCGGCGAGGCCGGCCGCCGTCGCGAGGCCGGCGCGGATGCCGGTGAACGACCCCGGGCCGCGCGAGACCACGACCGCGGCAACGTCGGACGGCAGCAGGCCGGCGTCCTCGACCACGAGATCGACCGCGGCCAGCAGCAAGGTGGAGCGCGGGGCCACGCCGCCCAGACGGACCAGCGACGCGACGAGGTTGCCCGGCGCGGCAAGCGCCACCTCGAGCTGCGGCCCGCAGCTGACGAGGGCGAGACACGGCCGGCCGCGGGCCGCGCCGCCGGCGGGCGGGGACGTCGCGCTCACCCGCTCACCGCGGGGGCCCGCGGATCCCGCCGGTGGGGGCTGAGGCGGAGGGTCGCCTTCGTCGCTCGCTCGACCGCGGCGCGGCTGAAGGGCATGGTGGCCGCCGAGCCCTTGAGCCAGTCAGCCACCTGGTCCGCGTAGTGCCCCGACCAGGGTCTCCCCGACTGGCCGACCGGCAGCCCGAGCCGGGTTTCGTCCCAGCTGCCCACCTCGACCACGAAGCGCATCGCCGGGATGGCGCTCACGAGGTACGGGCGACGCCGGCTCCAGTACTGCGCGTTGACCGTCACGTTGTCACCGCCGACCGGGTAGGGGCCGCGGTTCCAGGTGTTGGCGAGCAGACGCCCGACGCCCGGCAGCGACGGCAGCGGGTGGACGAAGCGAACCTCGTGGAGCTCGCCCCAGCTGCGGTCGAGCGGCTCGCGGTCGAGATCGGCGATCACCTCCGCCAGGACCTCCTCCCGCGTCTGCCGGCCGGGTCGCCGCAGGTCGTCCCACCAGGAGTCGTCCAGCCCGCCGGCCAGGAGCCGGAGGACCTCCTCCGGACCGATCGGGTTGGCGGGCAGCGAGAAGCGCTCGGCCTCGTCGTCCCCGACCGCTCGTTCGAGCCCGGACACGAGCTCGGAGAACAGCGCCGCGGGCACCGAGCCCGCCTCCATCCTGGCGTCCCAGGACAGCAGCTCGTGCGCCGCCGGCCCGGCGGTCGGCTCGAGCCCGGGCCGCAGCTGGCGCAGCAGCGCCATCGCGCGGCCGGAGCTCAGGTCCGACTGCAGCGCGAGGCAGGCGCCCACGGTCCAGTCGCGCCGCAGGCCCAGCACCTGGCGGATGCGGCGCGCCCTCCACGGGGGCGCGAACTCACCCGGGAAGGCCCGGTCGGCCGGGAAATCCCCCTCGGTGAACAGGTCGTGGTTGGCCGCCACGACGAAGCCCTCCTCCGGGTTGGCGCGGCGCGGGTTGCCGCTCATCGGCCGGAAGCCCCGCCAGGCCCAGCTGGAGTCGGCGCCGGGCGACGGCAGCCGGCCCGCGCCGCCGCCCCGCAGCGGCGCCCGGCCGACCACCTGGTGGAGTATTTCACCGCCGGTGTCGGCAGCCACCAGGCTCAAGGCCGGACCGACGACCGGCGCCCACGCGGCGGCCGCCTCGGCGGCCGTCTGCGCCCGGTTCATGCCGAGCACCGCCCGCACGATGCTGGGGCCCTGCAGGCCCGTCCAGGCCAGCGCCAGCGTCTCGTCGCGCTGCTCGCGCACCAGCGGACCGTGCACCGAAAGCCGGACCTTCACCAGCACCGGGTCGCGCTGCCAGCGCACCGCGATGTTCTCGGTGACCGTGCGCATCAGTTGCCAGCGCCCGTCCACCAGCTCGTGCGTGCCGAGGTCATCGAGCGTCAGCACGAACAGGTCCTGGTCGTCGAGCATGGCCACGGCGAAGCCCCACGCCACGCCACGGGTGTGGCCGATCACGACCCCCGGCGTTCCCGGGATCGAGGCGCCGGCGACCGCCATCCGCGGCCCCTCGAGGTGAACGGCGTAGAAGGCGCCCGGCATGCTGAGCCCGAGGTGGGGGTCGTTGGCGAGCAGCGGCCTGCCCGAGGCGCTGCGCTGCGGCGCCACCGCCCAGACGTTGGACCCGAAGCCTCCCATCGGCGGCGTGATGGGCTCGTGATCGCGCACCGGGTGGCCGAGGCTCGCGACCGGAGGGATCCAGGCGCGGGCCTCGGCGGGCGTCCAGCCCCAGAGGTCGACCGCCCGCTCGCGCCCGAGGCGCGCCAGCTGCTGCGCCCGCTGCAGCTCCTCGCCCATCGCCCAGCTCAGCTCGAGCTGCAGCAGCAGGCCGATGGCCAGCGAGTCCTCCGGCAGCCAGCGATCGGGCGGCAGACCGAGGAGCCAGACCTCGGGTGCGATCGCGCTACCGAATCGGTCGATCGCCGCGTTGACGCCGGCGGTGTAGGAGTCGAGCACCTGGCGTTCGTCGGCGGTCAGCAGCGCGGTCTGGCGCCGGGCGGAGGCCCCCAGGCGCAGCTGCCGCGCCTTCCGATCGCCGGTGAGGGCCGACTCGCCGAGGAGCTCCGCGAGGCGCCCGTTTGCCATCCGCCGCGCGAGGTCCATCTGGAAGAAGCGCTCACGGGCGTGCAGGTAACCCTGCGCGAACCAGAGCGCAGCGTCACTGTCCGAGTAGACGTGCGGGTACCCCCGGTCGTCGACGAGGACGTCGACCACCGCCGGGCAGCCCGGCAGCGCCTCCGCCGTGCGCGCGCGTTCCGGAAGGCGGCTGGCCGCGACCCGCGCTCGCAGGAACGAGAGCCCGAGCACGAGCACGAGGAGCACCGCCGCCACCGGTGCCACCAGCACCAACCAGATCCGGTGGTTCATACGCCTCCGCGTGATCATTCTACCGGTGCCCTGCGCTCGTCCGCGGGAGCCCGCCGGCTGCGGGAACCCGCACGCAGGGCGCGCAGGCTGCCGACCTTCGCCGGGATCCCGGTCGGGGAACGGTATACTCCGACGTCAGGGTTGACCGTGACGTCACAGTGGCACCTCGACGGCTGCAGCCGAGCTCAGAGCGGGCGATGACGCGCGCCATGACCCCGGAGGACCGGCTCGAGCGCATGTCCGCCATCCTCGTCGGCGCCCGCAGCATGCTGATCATCGTCCAGAACACGCCCGATCCGGACGCGATCGCGGCCGCCGCGGCGCTGCGGGAGCTCGCCAACGAGCGGCACGAGATCGCGTGCTCGGTGGCGCACTCCGGAGCCGTGCTGCGGGCCGAGAACGTCGCCCTGATCCGCCATCTCGGGCTCAACACGCGCGCCCTCAGCGAGCTCGACCTGGAACGCTTCGACCGCCTGGCCATGGTCGATGCGCAGCCCGGCGCCGGCAACGTCACCTTCGACCCCACGGTGCGTCTCGACGTCGTGATCGACCACCACCCCATTCGCCGCGAAACCCGCTCGGCCCGCTTCACCGACGTCCGGAGCCGCTACGGGGCGACGTCGACGATCCTCTACGAGTACCTCAAGGCGGCGAAGATCGAGGTTCCGACTCCGGTTGCGACCGCGATGGTCTACGGCATCCGCTCCGACACGCAGGACCTGGGGCGCGAGAGCACGAAGGCCGACCTCGAGGCCTTCCTCGACCTCTACCCGCTCGCCAACGCCCGCACCCTCGGCCGGATCGTGCGGGCACCCCTGCCGCGAAGCTACTTCTCGAAGCTGCGGATCGCTCTCGACCAGGCCAAGGTCTTCGGCACCAGGGTCGTCTCCTTCCTCGGCCCGCTCGACTCGCCGGAGATGGTCGCCGAGGCGGCGGACTTCCTGCTGCGGACCGAGAACGTCGAGTGGTCGATGTGCCTCGCCGTGGTCGACGACTGGCTGCACCTCAGCCTGCGCACGATCTCACGCGAGGGTCACGCCGGGCACGTGGCGCGCAACCTCGGCGGCCGGCCCAGACGAAAGCGCTCGTGCGCAGTTTGACGAAGCGCTTTCTCAAAGCGACCGGCAACCCGGGGGAGCCCGGCGAGCCGCTCTGCCGGTAGCGTCACGCCCTGTTGGATCGCGTGGTTCATCCGGACATGCGAGAGGTGGACGCGAGTCGACTTCGGATTTCGGATTTCGAATTTCGAATTTCGAATTTTCGGGCGGAAGGGCATCTGAGATCGGATACCTGCGATCGGTGGTCAGCGGCAGGAGCAGAGGCCGCGGCCGCGGCCGGAGACAGTGGCAGCTGCAGCGGACAGCGCCAGCGCCCGACCGTGCCCTGCAGCGCAGACCCGATCAAACCTTCGGGTTGAGGAGCCGCCAGGTCATCGCCCGGACCTCGTCGAAGGCCGCGAGCGCGGCGGCGGCTCGGGAG
>JALOKS010000330.1 GCA_025456385.1 Thermoanaerobaculales bacterium
CTGATGGCGAGGTGGGCCGCATTCCAGCAGGAGGTCGCGGCCGACCCCGGGCTCACGGCCGCCGACAAGACCGCGCGCATGCGCGAGCTGTGGCTCGGTGACTACTTTCCCACGATGACCGGCGACCCGGCGGCCGCCGGGCCGATGATGGAGCGGTTGTTCGGCGGCGCCCAGTTCAGCTTCGCGCACGCCGACCACGCCAACCGCGAGAGCCCGACCTTCGACGCCCGCGATCGGCTGCCGATGATCACCGCGCGCTCGCTGGTGGTCGCCGGCGCGCACGACATGATGCCGCCGGAGAAGGTCAGGGAGCTGGCGGACGGCATCGCGGGCGCCGAGTTCGTGGTCTTCGAGAGGTCCGGCCACTTCGCCCCCGCCGAGGAGACGGAGGCCTTCCGCGCGAAGGTGTGGGGGTTCCTCGGGGTGGAGTGAGGAGACGGATTTCGGGTTTCGGATTTCGGATTTACCGACAAGGCCGCACCACACTGGCGTCAGCGTCCATCAGGAGACGAGGACGGCACGACATCCGCCCGGGCCCTCTGGTGGTGCGGGCGATCCACCCGGACGGCAGGCCGCTGCCGGGACGCATCGACGCGAACCCCGGGCTGCTGTGCGGCCGGGACGGCCGCACCGCCATCACCACCACCGCCTGCGACCTCATGGTGGTGGGGAGACGCTCCCGCCCATCCTGCGGCCCGCCTGTCCATGCGCGACCGGGAGGACCACGCCACCGGCCGTCGATCCCGCAGCGCAACTTCGTACGGACGAATTTCCCCTGTCCGATCTCGAGGTGCACACGTCCGACGTGCCGTGCGGGCGGCATGTGATCGGGAGCCTCCTACCCCGGGCACTGCCCTGAACTCGTCGCACGAGCAGCGACGTCTCCGTCCCTCCCCTCTTCTCCTCCGCCCCTCTGCCCCTCCGCCATGCACCCGAGCGCCTCGAACGAAGAAACGCCGGTGGAATGCCACCGGCGTTTCGGTCTTCGTTGGCGACGAAATGGCGCGCTACTTCGTCTTGACCGGGTCGGGCGGGCGCTCGGGAAGCTTCTTCGGTTCGGCCTCGATCTTCCGCAGGACCTCGGCGATCGCGCGCTCGAGCTGCGGGTCGCGGCCCGCGATGAGCGAGCGCGGGTCGTTGTCGACCTCGATGTCGGGATCGACCCCGTGGCCCTCCATGATCCACTCGCCGGTCGGCGAGTTGGAGCCGTTGAGCGGCACGAAGACGGTGCCGCCGTCGATCAGGGTGCCGGTGCCGGAGATGCCGACCACGCCGCCCCAGGTCCGCTTGCCGATCAGCGGCCCGAGGCCGAGCGCGCGGAAGTAGTAAGGGAAGATGTCGCCGTCGGAGGCCGAGGTCTCGGAGATCAGGCAGGCCATGTGGCCGTGGAAGGCCACGCCCGGGTAGGTGCCGGGCTCGTCGGAGAAGGTCCCGAAGCGGGTGCCGAGAACCGTGTTGTCGAGGCGCTCGAGAATGATCTGCGAGACGTTGCCGCCGCCGTTGGAGCGCACGTCGACGACCAAACCCTCCTTGCGGATCTGTGGGTAGAACCACTTGATGAACTCGGCGATGCCGTCGGCGCCCATGTCGGGGATGTGGAGGTAGCCGACCCGACCGCCGGTGGCCTCGTCGACGAAGTCGAGGTTGTCGAGCACCCAGTCGAGGTAGCGCAGCTTGTCCTCGGAGAAGACCGGGTCATAGGTGACGGTGCGGGCCCCCTCGGGCGAGGGCTTCGTGTTGAGGGTGAGCTTCACCGGATCGGTGACGTGCTGCAGCAGGCGGTAGGGGTTGTCGGCGGTCGTCAGCTCGACGCCGTTGATCGCCAGCACGTAGTCCCCGACGCGGGCGTCGACGCCGATCGCGGTCAGCGGCGAGCGGTAGGCGGGCTCCTCGTTGTGGCCGCGAAAGATCTCGGCGATGCGGTAGCGGCCGGTGACGCCGTCCGCCTCGAAGCGCGCCCCCGGCAGCGCGACCTGCGGCCGCGGCGGGATCTCGAAGTCGCCGCCCTCGATGTAGGCGTGGCCGATGTTGAGCTCGGCGATCATCTCGGAGATGACGTAGTTGAGGTCGGAGCGGTGGGCGACGTGCGGCAGCAGCTGGCGGTACTGCGCGCCGAGCGCCTGCCAGTCGTAGCCGTGCATGTTCTCGACGTAGAAGAAGTCGCGGTAGCGGCGCCAGACCTCGTCGAAGATCTGCGCCCACTCCTCGGCCGGCACGCGGTCGACCATCATGTCCTCGATGGCGACCGTCTTCGGGTCCGCCGCCTTGGGCTTGGCGTCGTAGAGCTTGAAGGCAGAGTTCTGGCGCACCAGGAGCTTCGAGCCGTCGGCCGAAAGCGCGTAGCCGCGGAGGTCGTCGACGAGCTTCGAGGCCTCGCGCTCCTCCAGGTCGAAGATGTGCAGCGCCGGCTTCTCCGGGCTCTGCCGACCGTAGAACGGGGCACCGGTCTCGATGTAGAGGAGGTGGCCCTTGACCGCCGCCAGCCCGCCGAAGTTCGAGGCCTCGACCGGCACCCGCGACACGCGCCCGGCCAGACCCTCGAAGTCGATCTTCAGGTAGGCCTTCGGCTTCTTCTCCTCGGCCTTGTCGTTGTCTGCATCCTCGGCTTTCTTCTTGCCGTCCTCCTTCGCCTTCACCTCGTCCTCGCTGTCGGCCCCGCCGATCGTCACCTCGTCGCTCTCGGGCGCGAAGGGATCGGCGACGTCGGTGCGCAGGGCGAGGGCGAAGATCCCGGTCATGCGGTTGCCGGCGATGTTCCACTCGAGCTGGCTGATCTGCGGCGCGTACTCGCGCTCCGAAAGGAAGTAGAGGTACTTCCCTTCCGGGTCCCAGACCGGGTCGTGCTCGTCCGTCAGGCCGCCGGTGACGCGGCGCGTCTGGCCGTCGGCCGCGCTCCAGATGTAGATCGAGGAGAGGCCGTTGCGGTCGGCCATCGAGAAGGCCAGATGGCCGCCGTGCGGCGACCAGGCATAGTCGAAGATGCGTCCGCGCGGGGTGTCGGCGACCTCCTGCAGGCCCCGGTCGGCGACGGTCAGCACGTGCAGCGTGCCGTGCTTGTCGGAGAAGGCGATCCGCTTGCCGTCCGGCGCCCACTCCGGCGCGTAGAGCATGGTCCGGAAGCCGTCGGTCAGGCGCTCCGGCGCCTTGCTGCCGTCCTGGTCGACGAGGTAGAGCTGCTCCTCGCCCGTGAGGTCGGAGATGAAGGCGATCTTCGCGCCGTCCGGCGACCAGCGCGCGTGCTTGTCGTGCGCACCCGAGCTGCGCGTCAGGTTGCGGGTCGGGCCCTTTTCGATCGGCACGGTGAAGACGTCGCCGCGGGCGACGAAGAGCGCCCGCTCGCCCTTGGGGCTGAGCGCGAAGTCCTCGATGTTCTCGTGCGCCGGGTAGCGCGCCGGCCGCATGGCGAGCCCGTCGTCAGGAACGGAGATGGCGATC
>JALOKS010000331.1 GCA_025456385.1 Thermoanaerobaculales bacterium
CCGATCCTCATCACCACCACCAACGGTCCCTCGACGCTCGCCTCGTCCGTGAGGTCGACCTTGCCCTCCACGCACCACAGGTTGTCGCCCTCGGGGTCGAGCAGGACCTGCACGACCTGGTAGCGGTGGCCGCCGAGGTCGCTGAGCTGGGTGTGCTCGGCGAGGCGCGCCTGGTGGTCGAAGCGGAGCTCGGGGTAGCGGGCAAAGTAGGGTTCCATCGCCGCCTCGAGCTCCTCGGCGGCGGCGAGCGAACCGCGCTCGCGCGGGTCGGCGCGGATGCAGCTCGCGGCCTCCTCCCAGTCGCGCCGGGCGAGGGCGGCCACCAGGTGGTGGAGCTCGGCGCGCAGCCGTGAGGCCAGGGCCTGCGGGCTGCCGCGCAGCTCGCGGGCGGCCAGCACCCGGTGGATGACCCGGGTGTCGGTGACGCCGGTCTCGAGGAGCTCGGGGTGGCGCAGCGACTCCCACTCCTCGATGAGGCTGGTGTCGACCCGCTCGAGCAGGGCGCGGAAGTAGGCGATCAGGTCGCGAACCTCGTCGTTCTTGGCCTGCTCCGGGACGTTCTGGTCGAGGGTCTTGTAGACCTGCGACAGGTAGCGCAGCAGCACGCCCTCGGAGCGCTGCAGGCCGTAGCGCCGCACGTAGTCGGTGAAACCCAGATAGCCCTCGACCATCTCGCGCGCCACCGACTTGGGACGGACGGCGTCGCCGCCGACCCAGGGGTGGTTGCCGCGGAAGCGGTCGAACGCGGCGTGGATGTAGTCGGCGAGGGGCTGCGGGTGGGTGACCTCGTCGAGGCGGTTCAGCCGCTCCTCGTAGGGAACGCCCTCCTCCTTGAGGCGCGCGATGAGCTCGGTCTTGAGGAGGTCCACCTGGCGGCGGAGGATGACCTGCGGGTCCTCGAGCACCGACTCGACGAGGCTCAGGAGGTCGAGGGCGCGCTCGGGGTTGTCCGGGTCGAGGCCCTCGATCGCGCCGACCAGGAACAGCGACAGGTTGTGGAAGAGCGAGAAGTCGATCTGCAGCTCCTCGTCGACCACCACCCACAGGTAGTCGCCGGCGATGTCGCGTACCAGCCGGACGATGCCGGCGCGGTGGAGCGAGCGCACGAGCTGCGCGGCCCGCGTCAGCTGCAGCCGCTTCCCGGCCTCGTCCTCGTGGCAGGCCGCGATCAGCTGCCGCAGGGCGTGGAAGTTGCCGGCCGCGGGATCGTTGAGCTCGGCGTCCCGCTTCAGGAGGTCGATCAGCATGCCGGGGGTGATGCGGAAACGCGAGACCAGGCGCTCGGGCGGGTCGGCGACCAGCTTCGCGAAGGTCTCCTCCGACCACGAGACCTCGCCGGCCCTGGCCTGCCGGCGCGCCGGCTTCGCCTTCCTGCCGGCCTCGGCCTTGCGCTGCTCCTTGCGCCGCTCGATGACGTCGTCGGGCGCCTGGCAGACCACGCTGCCCTGCACGTCGAAGCCCTTGCGCCCGGCCCGTCCGGCGATCTGCTTGAACTCGCGCACCTTGAGCCGGCTCACTTTGTGGCCGTCGAACTTCGCGAGGCCGGTGAAGAGCACGGTGCGCAGCGGGATGTTGATGCCCACCCCGAGGGTGTCGGTGCCGGAGATCACCTTGAGGAGCCCGCGCTGCGCCAGCTGCTCGACCTGCAGGCGGTACTTGGGAAGGAGCCCAGCGTGGTGGACGCCGATGCCGAAGCCGAGGAAGCGCCGAAACTCCTTGCCGTAGGGGGTCGCGAATCGGGTGTCGCCGACGGCCTCCCGGATCGCGGTCTTCTCCTCCTTGCTCGTCAGCTGCATGCTGGTCAGCTTCTGCGCCATCTCGGCGCAGTCGCGCTGGGTGAAGTTGACGAGGTAGATGGGCGCCTTGGCCTCGGCGACCAGCGCCTCGATCGTCTCGTGCAGCGGCGTCTCGCGGTAGCTGAAGTCCAGGGGCACCGGCCGCTCCGAGGACTGCACGAGCGCCGCGCTGCGGCCGCTGAAGCTCTCCATGCGCTCCATGACGGGGCTCATGTCGCCGAGGGTCGCCGACATGAGCAGGAACTGGGTGCGGGGAAGGGTGATCAGCGGCACCTGCCAGGCCCAGCCGCGGTCGGTGTCGGCGTAGTAGTGGAACTCGTCCATCACCACGTAGGGCGCGTCGAGGCCCTCGCCCTCGCGCAGGGCGAGGTTGGCGAGGACCTCGGCGGTGCAGCAGACGACGCCGGCCTCGGGGTTGATGCTGGCGTCGCCGGTGAGCATGCCGACCTTGTCGGCGCCGAGCTCGGAGCAGAGCGCGAAGAACTTCTCGCTCGCGAGCGCCTTGATCGGGCTCGTGTAGTAGCTGCGCCGGCCCTCGCAGAGGCCGCGGAAATGGAGGCCGAGGGCGACCAGCGACTTGCCGGAGCCGGTCGGGGTGTCGAGCACGACGTGGCGGTCGGCCATCAGCTCGAGGAGGGCCTCCTCCTGGGCGGGGTAGAGCGTGAAGCCGGCGTCGGCCGCCCAGCCGAGGAAGAGGTCGAGAATGCGGTCGGGGTCGGTGGCGCCACCCGGGGGCACCCGGGAGCCGAGGCTGGCGATGCCTGCAGCCGGCTTCCCGGGCGCTGCGCCGGCGGCGCTCGATTCGTCGCTCATCCGGTCAGTGTAAGGCAGCCGGGGGCCGAAGGCAGTTTCGCGAGGTGAAGAGGTCCAGGATGCGTGCACGATCCGCCCGCCCGGCTCCAGGGAACAGGGAGCAGGGAGCAAGGAACAGGGAGCAGGGAGCAAGGAGCAGGGAACAGGGAGCAAGGAGCAGGGAGCAGGGTGGTGGTGCGGATCTCGTATCTCGTATCTCGTATCTCGTATCTCGAATCTCAGCGACCGGGTGGCCGGGCGGAAAATTCGAAATCCGAAATTCGAAATTCGAAATCAATCAGGATCCGCCCCACCCTTCTCCGAGAGGGCCGGACCGAGCCATCTCACCCCGTCATGCCCGCGAGGCGCCCGTCGACGATCCGCTGCGCCTCGGCCATGATCCGGTCCAGGAGCTCGCCGACCGTCGGCACGTCGCGCACCAGACCCACCGACTGGCCCGCCGGCATCAGGCCGACCTCGATCTCGCCGCCGGCGAGCATGCGCAGGCCGTTGCGGCCGCTGACTCGAGCTCCACCACCTTCTCGGCGACCTCGTTGCGCAGCACCCGCTCGGTGTTGCGCAGCGAGCGCATGACGTACATGGTGTCGGTCTCGGCGGCGCGCACCAGCCACTCCTTGACCCCGTCGTGGGCGGGCGACTCGCGCGTCGCGACGAAGCGGGTGCCCATGTTGACCGCCTCGGCCCCGAGCGCCAGCGCCGCCACCAGCCCGCGCGCGTCGGCGATGCCGCCGGAGGCGATCACCGGCACCTTGACGGCATCGGCGGTCAGCGGCACCAGCACCAGGGAGGCGATGTCGTCCTCGCCCGGGTGGCCGGCGCACTCGCAGCCGTCGATGGAGATGAAGTCGCAGCCGATGGCCTCCGCCTTCTTCGCGTGGCGCACCGAGGTGCACTTGTGGATGACCCGGGCGCCGCCGGACTTGATGCGCTCGAGGTAGGGCTCGGGGTTGCGGCCGGCGGTCTCGACGATGCCGATGCCTTCGCCGACAACGACGTCGATGAGGCTGCCGTAGTCCTTGGGGACGAGGGTCGGCAGGAAGGTCAGGTTGACGCCGAAGGGCTTCGAGGTCAGGGCGCGGGTGCGGGCGATCGCGTCGGCGAGGCCTTCGGCGGTCTCGAAGGTCAGGGCGGTCAGCACGCCGAGGCCGCCGGCCTCCGACACCGCCGCCACCAGCTCCGGCTGCGACACCCACATCATGCCGCCCTGGATGATCGGGTGCGCGATGCCGAGCTCCTCGGTGACCCTGGTCTTGAATACCTGCTTCATGGTTCCCCTCGATTACTGCGCGCCGAGTCAGGCAGGAAGGTACCACGCCGACATCGTCAGCAGGGCGGCGCCTGGCAGCGTTCGAAACGACGCGGCCTGGACCGGAAATTCAGAATTCAGAATTCAAAATTCCGAATTCTCGATTGAGCGGCGCCACTGGCGCCGCTCAATTGAGGTAGTACTCCTGCAGCATCTGCAGCAGCACCTCGTCGCGGTCCTCCGGCTGGATGCTCGGGTCCTCCTCGATCTGGGCCCTGAAGCCGGCGACGATCGTCGGGTTCACCCGGTGCAGGACCTCCTCGCGGCGGGCGACCCCGCCGCGCTCGCGGAGGGCGTCGGCGATTCCCGCGGGCAGGCCGTCGGCGTTGACGAACCACGCCCGCTCCACCTTGCCCGGCTCGATGCGGGCGTTGGTGAGGTTGGCGCCGGTCAGGTTGACGTCGCGCATGCTCTCGACCTCGCCGAAGTCCGAGCCCACCGCCGAGGCGAGGGTGAAGTCGGCGCCGTCGAAGCGGGCGGAGGGGAAGCTCGAGCGGAAGAGGTTGGCCTGGGCGAGCTCGGCGCGGGCGAAGTTGGCGAGCTCGAGGCCGTCGAGCCGGATGATTCTGGCGTCGACGAGCACCGCCTGCTCGAAATCGGGCCCCACGCCGTGGATGCCGGTGAGAACCGCGCTCGACAGCACGGCCTCGCGGAAGGAGGCGCGGCTGACCTCGGCGTTGCTGAGGTCGGCGCGCGGCATCTCGGCGAGGCGGAAGTCGGCGTCGCTCAGGGTGCAGTCGGAGAGGTCGGTGCCCGTGAGCTCCGCGCCCGAGAGGTCGACCCCGCGCAGGTCGAGGCCCGAAAGCGTGCGGTGGGCGAGGTTGAAGGTCAGGAAGCCGGTTGCCTCGCGCAGCGCGTTGAAGCGCGTCACGTCGCCGCTCGCCAGCAGGTTCATGGCGTAGTCCATGTGGTGCGCGTAGAGCCGCGGCAGGTACTGGAAGGCGAGGTAGTTGCTGATGTCGAGCGGCACGCCGTCCTTCATCGCCGCGGTGGCCGCGGCGAGCTCCTCCTCCATGAGGGTCGCGATCTCGTCGAGGTGGCGGTTCGAGCTCGCGCGTTTCCACTGCGAGACCTCGGCGAGGCCCCGGAGCTCGTGGTAGGCCATCGAGGCGGCCGCCGCGACGCCGACGCCGAGCATGAAGCCGAAGAGGATGCCTTCCCAGCGCGCCAGGCGATCGATGAAGCCCATGCCGCCCCCCGGAGGAAACTGGCCGGCGCACGTCCCCGGCCTCTCATCAGCGATGGTATCAAGCCGTCCCGAACCCGCCACCCGCGTCATCGACCGCCGCGCCCGGCGAGCCGGGGTGGTCACCGGTGTCGAAGATCGACGAGGGCTACCTGCGCACGCTCGCCGCCGGCTTCTGTCCGCAGGGCTCGGTGAGGGTCAGCGGGTCGGAGATGCCCAGCGGCTGGATCTTGTGGATGACGAGCTTGGCCGTGTAGCGGTCGCGCAGGGGTCCGATGCGGAGCTTGTAGAGCGGCAGCACGCCGTCATCCTCCACGGTGATGAGCTTCTGGTCGCGCGGCGGGAAGCCGATCTCATCGAGCGCCTTCTGCGTCGCCTCGACCTTCTCGAGGTCGTCCGTCCGCAGGATCTGCACCCAGTACTCGACGCAGTCGCTCGCCTCCGCCGGGGCCGCGATGGCCGGCGGCGGGTCCTCGGCTCCCGGCGCCGGCCCGTCGGCGAGGACCTCGACCCGGTTGCCGGTGAAATCGGCCCTGACCTTCGTAGCTTCGCCCGGGCTGACCGTGAGCTCGGCCCTGAGCAGCACGCCGAACCTCTCGAAGCGCAGCGTGTGCTCGCCGGCCGGCACGTCGAGGATCGTCACCAGCGGCTCCTTCTTGTCGATCCACCGCCTCCCGATCCGCAGCGTGCAGTCCTCCGGCTCCGATCTGAGCTCGATCCAGCCCGCGGTGGCCGAAGCGGCTGCGGCATCCGGCGCCTCCGGGTTCTCCGCGTCCTGCGGCATGAGCTCGCCGAACACCACCTGCTGCGCGGTCAGGCCGACGACCACCGCGGTCTCCCGCGGCAGGAAGCCGTCCTGTTCGACCCTCAGGAGGTGCTGGCCCGCACTCAGCCCGCTGAGGAAGGTCCCTTCGTTCGCCGCCGCGCAGAACCCGACGCGCGTGCCGTCGACGAGGATCACCGCGCCCTTGGGGCAGCTCACCCGCAGGGTGCCCGTGTCTGCCGCGGCTGGGGCGCCGAGGCCGAGCGCCAGCGCGGCGGCAAGGTAAAACCCGGTGATCCGCATCGCAGCAACCCCCCCGGCGGCCGGCGCGGCGCGCCGCCTGCGGTCCGATCATAGACCGGACGGCGATCTGGGTTACCATGTGCGCAACGGACCCGAGACAATGAGCGATCTCAAAGGTCGCACCCTCGGCCACTACGGCATCGTCGAGCGCCTCGGCGCCGGCGGGATGGGGGAGGTCTACCGCGCCTTCGACGAGCGGCTCGAGCGCGACGTGGCCATCAAGGTGCTGCC
>JALOKS010000332.1 GCA_025456385.1 Thermoanaerobaculales bacterium
AGTGGGCGTCTCCAGATCCCTCCGCCGGCATGACCCGGATCAGGTTCGAGGGGTGTGCTCTCAGCCCCGCCGCCGGCGGGGCACCCCCACGGAAACGCTCTTTTGCTGTGAAGGAACCGTGAAGAGTATGGGGCGCGCACGGAGGCGTGTCAAATCTCGGTGCTCGACACCTCATTTTTCGAGCCCTCGATTCTCGACCCCTGAGGATTCCGACTTGACCCGCATGGATCGAGAATCGAGGGCTCGAAAAATGAAGAGAGGGGCCTAGATGGCGTCTCCCCGCTTCGACGGCGTGAAGACCAGCGCGCCCAGCGTTCGCACCAGCACCATCAGGTACATGGTCGGACCGTGGTGCCGGAGCGAGTAGAGGTCGAACTCGAGCTTGACGAGGTGCTCCTCGGTCTCGGCGCAGTAGGGGTACTGCACCTGCGCCCAGCCGGTGAGGCCCGGCCGCACGGAGTAGCGGAAGGCGTAGAAGGGGATCTCGCGCTCGAGGCGGGCGGCGAGCTCCGGCCGCTCGGGCCGCGGGCCGACCAGGCTCATCTCGCCGCGCAGGACGTTGACGAGCTGCGGCAGCTCGTCGATGCGCCAGCGGCGGAGGAAGCGCCCGACCGCAAGCACGCGGTCGTCGCGGTCGGTGGAGAAGCGTGGGCCCGCGGCCTCGGCCGACTTCCGCATGGTGCGGAGCTTGAAGAGGGTGAAGGGCCGGCCGAAGCGCCCCAGCCGGGTCTGCCGGTAGACCACCGGCGCGCCGTCGCTCAGGAGCACTGCCGCAGCCGCCGCGAGCAGCAGCGGCGAGCTCAGCGCGAGCATCGCCGTGGCGACGACGATGTCGAGCACGCGCTGGACGTTGTGGAAGGTCGTGGTGGCGAGCGACGAGAAGTCGCCGGTCGCGATGAACCAGCGCGAGTCGACCTGCCGTACCGGGATGCGGCCGGTGAGCGCGGCGTAGGCGGCGGCGGCGTCGACCACCGCCGTGCCGCCGAAGTTGAGTGCCGCGAGACGGTCGGCGACCGGGTCGTCGCCGAGCTGGGCGACGATCACGAGGTCGGCGCCGCTGAAGGCGTCGGCGCCGAGCGCCTCCTCCGCGCCCGCCGGCGGCGGCAGGTGGCGGATGATCTCGAAGGGGGGCGCCGGCCGCTCTGCCAGCACCTCCCGGAGCGCGGCGACGATCGGCCCGCCGCCGATCAGGACGGCCCGTCTCGGCGCCGGCAGGAGCGCGGCCGCCGACCACGCGAGGCGCATGAGGGTCTCGAGGCCGAGCGAGATGGCGAGGGTGAGCGCGAGCAGGCCGCGTCCGAAGCGCCAGCCGGGCACGAAGTAGGTGCCGAGGGCGAGCGCGACGGCGAGGCTGATGCCGAGCGCCACTGCCCGGGAGAGCAGGTAGTCGCGGCTGCGCCAGGTCTGCGGCCGGTAGAGATCGAAGGTGACGGCGAGCACCGCCTGGGCGAGCAGGGCGTAGGCGATGAACCCCGGGTGGCGGAGGATTCGCGACAGCTCTCGCGCGAGAATGTCGTCGGGGAAGCGAATCCAGGCCGCGATCAGGCCGGCGGCGACCAGGATCGAGGCATCAGCGGCCGCCAGCAGCAGCTGCCCCGGGTGGCGGGTGTCGGTCATGGCGTGCACCGGTTGATTCTTGGCCGCAGCGCAGGTGAAGTCAACCTCGGGCGGTGGGTGCCGACGAGCCGGGCCCCGGGGGCAGGCCAGGCTGCGGCGTGCTCGAGGCGTCGACCGACGCGACGCCATCGGGCCCGGGTGGCCGCTGGTCGAGATTCCGGAGCCACGGTATGATGTCGTGAGTTGAGCACCCTCGGAGCGATGCGTCGCAAGTGTGCCGGGTGCGACCGGCCCTCCGGTTCCGCGCGTGAGCCGGGCCGGTGTCGGAGCGCCTGGGGCGGCCGCGGCGCGCGTGGTGGGCGCCGATGCTGAGCTGCCCGCTCTGCGGGAAGGAGAACCCGCCCCACCGCGAGCGCTGCATCCACTGCGGGGCGGCGATGCGGGCCGGGCAGGGGGAGGAGGGGACCGAGATCCTCGCTCCCGGAGCGGCTGAGGAGCGGACCGAACTCCTCGGCGGTTTCGACGGGAGCGGCCACGCGGCGACGGGTGACGACCACACCGCGGTCCTGCCCGCGACGGAGCCGGGCGAGGAGCAGACCCTCCACCTCGGCCCCGAGCCGACCGGTTCGAGCTCGGCCGGCGCCGTTGCGAGGGGATCTGGCCCGAGCGCCGGTCCGCTCGCGATCGGAGCGAGCTTCGGCACCCGGTACCGCATCGACGCGCTGCTCGGCTTCGGGGGCATGGGCGCGGTCTACAAGGCCTGGGACACGGAGCTCGAGATCCCGGTCGCGCTCAAGGTGATCCGCCCCGAGGTGGCGCGCGACCCGACCCTGGCGGATCAGCTGGATCGCCGCTTCAAACGCGAGCTGCTCCTCGCGCGCCAGGTGACGCACAAGAACGTTGTGCGGATTCACGACCTCGGCGAGATCGAAGGCACCAAGTACATCACCATGACCTTCATCGAGGGCGAGGACCTCCTCGATGTGCTGAAGCGCGACGGCCGGGTCCCGGTATCGCAGGCGCTGAAGATCCTGCGCCCGGTCGTTGCGGGCCTGGTGGCCGCGCACGAAGCGGGGGTCGTGCACCGCGACCTCAAGCCGGCCAACATCATGATCGAGCCCGCCACCGGCGAGAGCTACATCATGGACTTCGGGATCGCCCGCTCGGCGGCGCCGACCGGTATCGACGTCGCGGAGAAGCTGGCGGACGCCAAGGCCAAGAAGCTCGCGGGCCTGACCGAAGAGACCCAGGCCGGCGCCGTCGTCGGCACTCTGCAGTACATGGCCCCCGAGCAGTTCATGGGCAAGGCGATCGACCAGCGGGCCGACATCTACTCCCTCGGTCTGATCTTCTACGACGTGCTCCTCGGGCGCCGCCGCATCGAGCACGCCGAGAGCGCCTTCAAGGAGTTCCGCGGTCGGGTCGAGGGCGCACCGCCGCCGGTCCGCAGCCTCGACCCGTCGATCCCCGAGCACCTCGACCGCATCATCGCACGCTGCCTCGAGCCGGACCCGAACCTGCGCTTTCAGACCAGCGCCGAGCTCAAGGCGGCGCTCGACCGGATCGATGACGAGGGCAAGCTCCTGCCGGTCACCCGCCGCCTCACCCGTCGCATGGTCGCAGCGGCGGCGGGCCTGGTGGTCGCCCTGGTGGCGGGAACCTGGTGGACCGCGAGCCGGCTGGTCCCCACGGAGGCCCCGGCGCCGATGTCGGTCCTGATCGCCGACTTCGAGAACACGACGGGCGATGCCGGCTTCGACGGGGCCCTCGAGCAGGCGCTCGCGATCGCGATGGAGGGCGCGGCGTTCATCAACGTGTTTCCGCCGGCCAACGCGCACGCGCTCGCCGAACAGCTGCAGCCGGG
>JALOKS010000333.1 GCA_025456385.1 Thermoanaerobaculales bacterium
CGACCGAGGTTCCGGATGCGATCCTCTGCGACTTCGTGAACACGGAGGAACGCCTCGCGACCACCCGGATGTGGCTGAACGAGCCGTGGCCCTGCAGCCTCGGCAGCGGCTGGACCACCCCCGACAGCACCGGCCTCAAGGCCATCGCACGCAGCCCGAGCCTCGACCTCAGGCTGCCGGCCGGGGAGTGGAGCCTGCTCGTGCTGACGGCCAGGGCCTTCCCTCATCCCGAGCCCGCTCGCGTGCAGACCCTGACCGTGCGGGTGAACGAGCACGTGCTCGCTCCGGTCGAGGTGCCGGCGGCGTGGACGACGCTGCAGCTTCCGGTCCCGCCGGGCACCTTGCGGGAGGGCGTCAACCGCATCGCCTTCTCCTTCGGCTACCGCGTGCGCGAGGCCGGCGGCAAGGACCCGCGGCTGTTCGCGATGACCCTGAGCGAGCTCCTGGTGACCCGGGACGCCGCCACGCCGCTGCGCGAGGACGCGGTCGCGCGCCTGTCCACCGACGCGCGCGAGCGGCGATATGCGGCGGCTCCCTGGAACCCCGGCATCGCGAGCTTCGAGCTCGCCACCGCCGGGACCCTGATCCTGCCCATGGTGCTGCCGGCGGACGCGGATCGCATCGAGCTCGATCTCGGTCACCGGGGCGCGCGTGCCGGCCCTCCCGAGGTGCAGCTGCGTCTGCGCGCGCGTGCCGGCCCTCCCGAGGTGCAGCTGCGTCTGCGCAGTCTCAGCTCGGAAGCAGCGGTCGGTCCCCTCCCGCCCGCCCCCGGCGGCTGGCTGCGGCGCGTTCATCGCGTTGTGCGCGGCACCCCGGTGGTGCCCTGGCGGACCAGCTTCTCAATCCGCGCGCTCGCCGGCGACGTCTGCATGCTGACGGTCGACGTCGCGCCGCGCCAGGCAGGCGAGATCGTCCGCGTCTCGGCGCCGCGGGTGATCCGGCGCGGGGCGACATCGTTCTCGACGCGGCGCGCGCCGACCGCCTCTCGTGCTACGGGTACGAGCGCCCGACCACACCGGCCATCGACCGGTTGGCCGCAGAGTCCCTCGTCTTCCGCCGGGTCTTCGCCCTCGCTCCCTACACCCTGTGCTCGGTGCCGACCATGGTCACCGGATTGAGCTTCCTCGACCACGGCGTCGTCGCGCACGGCGACCGGCTCAGTGCCGATGCGACCACCCTCGCCGAGCACCTCAAGAGCGCGGGCTACCGCACGGCGTGCGTCTCGGCCTCGCCCAACAACTCTCGCGCCATCGGCACGGACCAGGGCTACGACGACTTCATCGAGACCTGGCGGGTCGTGGCGCGGCCGCAGTCCGCCGACCCGTTTCTGGTGTCGCGGCTGGCCCTCGACTGGCTCGCGGCGGACGACGGCACGGCGCCCATCCATCTCCAGCTCCACTACGTGCCGCCGCACGCGCCCTACGCTCCCCCGAGCGAGTTCGACCTCTTCACCGACCCCGCGCACCGGGGGCGTGTCGACGGCAGCCACGCTTCGATCAACGCCCTTGACGCCGGCGCGCTGGTGCCCCGGCCGCAGGACCTCGACCACGTCCGCGCGCTCTACGACGGGAACCTGCGCGCCGGCGACGCGGCGGTCGCGCAGGTGCTCCAAGGCCTCGAAAAGCGGCCGCGCTGGCGGGACACGGTGGTGCTCGTGACCGCGGACCACGGCGAGGCTTTTCTCGAGCACGGCCGCATGAGCCACAACAGCACCGTCTTCGACGAGATGCTGCACGTGCCCTTCGTCCTGCGGCTCCCCACCGGGCGGCGGACCTCGGCCGACCTCGATCGCCTGGCCAGCCTGGCCGACATCGTTCCGACCCTCCTCGCGACCGCTGGTGCCCGTCACGAGGACCTGCCGGACGGCCTCAACCTGCTCGCGCCGCCGGCACCCGGCGCCCGCTTCCTGATCGCCAGGACCGCCGGCGAGCCGCCGCTCTACGCGCTGCGGACCTCACGATGGAAGCTCGTGTTCGCCGACTCGGGCATGGGCGCGCTCTTCGACCTCGCGAAGGACCCCGGCGAGGCCCGCGATCTCTCCCTGCAGGCGCCGCTCGTCTTCTCGGGGCTCGGGCAGCTCCTGACCGAACGGCTCTCGCAGCCGCCGCGCTTCACGCCTGCCGCCGAGCCGGCGCCGCTCTCGGAAGCGAACGCGGAGATGCTGAAGGCCCTCGGCTACGTGCACTGACGGCGCGCCTGCCCCTCACTCGACGTAGCCGAGAACCGCCAGCTGCCGCTCGCGCAACGCTCGCTCCGCCGCGCTGAGCCGTTCCCCCTCCGAGGGTGGAGCCGGCCGCATCGTGCGTGACGAGACAGCGGGGCTGCCCCACACCAACCTGGCTGCGTCCCCTCCGCCGCCGCCGGCCGGACCCGCCTCCAGGCACAGCTCGACCTCCCGGTAGGCGAAGCGGTGGAGCGGGATCGCCCGCAGCTCGCTCCAGGCCTCCCCGCTGCTGCTCAGCATCGCGTCGACGAGCCGCTCGCTCGCCTGGCCGGCACGCAGCTCCAGCTGGAAGCGACCGGTCACGGCGGCCGGACCGGTTCCGGCCTCACGGATGCCGAAGCCCGCCCGCAGGAACGCCGCAGGAGGGATCACGAGCCGCCGGCAGCTGTCGCCCTCCGGCGCGAGGTCGCGCGCAGCATCCGCCACGACCTCCCTCCGGACCTCGTGTCGCACGCTGAACTGGTACAGCTCGCGGTCGATGTAGGGCCCCTCCGGCGGCGGGGAAACCGGTCGTTCGGCCGGACGGCCGAGGCCCGCCAGCTGCGGGCAGTGGTCGGGGCGCAGGCGCTCGACCCGGATCGGCATGTACACGGGCACCCACTCCCAGACGATGCGGCCGGCCGGGGTGATCTCGAAGGCCCGCCCGCCGCGGCTCGAGGTGATGGCGACGTTGCCGCCAGGAAGCGCCTGCGCGGTGCCCTCGACCGAGGAGAAGAAGTGCGGCGAACCGAAGCTCCACAGCACCTCTCCGCTCGTGGGGTCGATGGCCTTGATGAGGGACCGCCGGTAGCGGTGCCGGTTCTCGAGGCCGTTGTCGAAGAGCAGGATCGCACCTTCCCCCGGCTCACCCTCGGGGACCATCGTCGCCTCGTGCTGGTGGTCGAGCTCCTGCGAGTGCTGCCAGACGACCTCGCCCGAGAGCTTGTCGATGATGAAAACCGTGCTCAGGTTGCGCGCGCTCACCAGGATGTTGCCGGGCCTGAAGCGCTCGTCGCCTGCCTCGTGCCAGCGGTTGGGCGGCAGCTCGTGGATCGAGTTCGTGTGGGTCGGGTTCGCCAGCTCGGCGTTCCAGCCGGCGAAGGCCTTCCGGTGGTCCGTGAACCTCCAGCGCCAGGTCACCGTGCCGTCCCGCTGCACCTCGAGCAGGTAGTCGGTCCGCGCCTCCCGGTCGACCGCAAGGACCAGCACCGCGCCGCTTCGCAGCTTGATGAGGTCATGGTGCGGAAGGTCGTCGGCGCCCGGCAGGTCGAAGGACCACAGCAGGCTGCCGTCCCAGTCGTACTCCTTGATCCGGCTGTCGGCGCCGATGACCGTGAGGCGGCCTTCGTCGTCGAGGCGGATACGCCCGGTCGCGCGCACCTGCGGCCAGGAGTGCACGACATGTCCGTTGAGATCGACGATGGCCGGAACCCGACGGCGGTAGAGCAGCAGGTTGAGGCCTCCGGCCGAACGCGCCGGATCGTAGCTGCGGACCCAGTCGGTTCCGTCGAGAGCCTGGAGCTCGTTCTCGAGGTCGTCCGCCGCGACCGTCTCCGCCGCCGGCTCGGCGGGCGGCGGGGCCGCCGCGGGTGCCTCGACCCGCGCGCCGCAGGCCGTTGCGCCGAAGAGAGCCGCTGCCAGCGCCGCCGCCGCTGTGAGATTCCGCATCGCGTCCCTCGCTCCCTCCATCCCGAACCCGTCCCCGCTTCGGCCCGGTCGCGCCTCAGTTGACATAGCCGAGGGTCCGCAGCTGGCGCTCCCGCAGCTCGCGCTCGCGGGTGCCGGCTGCCCACTCGCCGACCGCAAGGGCCTCGCGCTGCGCCGGCGAGGTCACGAAGGGGTTGCCCCAGGCCACGAGCTCGAGGGGTCTCTCCATCTCGCCCTCGGCCTCCGCCGCCACGCACATCCTGGCCCAGCGGTGGCCGAGCCCCTGCAGGGGAACGAAGCGTCCCGTCCATTTCGGCTCGCTGGCCTCGGTCATCGTCTCGTCGAGGA
>JALOKS010000334.1 GCA_025456385.1 Thermoanaerobaculales bacterium
CGTCTTCGACATCTCGAAGCAGCTCTCGGTCTTCGTCGGCCTGATCATCACCAACTGCATCGTCATGGGCCGCGCCGAGGCCTTCGCGATGCAGAACCCTCCAGGTGACAGCTTCCTCGACGGGCTCGGCAACGGCCTCGGCTATAGCGTCGTGCTGCTCGTGGTCGGCTTCTTCCGCGAGCTGCTCGGCAGCGGCCGCCTGCTCGGCTACCAGGTCCTGCCGGTGGTCACGGAGGGAGGCTGGTACCAACCCAACGGCCTGATGGTCCTCGCACCCGGCGCTTTTTTCCTGATCGGCTTCTTCATCTGGGCCCTGCGGGCCTGGAAGCCTGGTCAGGTGACGGAGGACTAGCCATGCTCGAGCATTACCTGAGCCTCGGCGTCAAGGCGGTCTTCATCGAGAACATGGCGCTCGCCTTCTTCCTCGGCATGTGCTCGTTCCTCGCCGTCTCCAAGAAGGTCGAGACCGCCATCGGCCTCGGCGCCGCCGTGACCTTTGTGCTGACGATCACGACGCCGCTCAACAACCTCTTTTACCGGTACATGATGAGTGAGGGCGCCCTGGCCTGGGTCAGCCCGGCGCTGGCCGACGTCGATCTCAGCTTCATCCGTTTTCTGGCCTTCATCGGTTCGATCGCCGCGATGACCCAGGTCGTGGAGATGGCGCTGGATCGGTTTGCCCCCAAGCTCTATTCTGCGCTCGGCGTGTTCCTGCCTCTGATCGCGGTCAACTGCGCGATCCTCGGCGCCGCGCTGTTCATGGTCGAGCGCGACTACTCCCTGGGCGAGAGCACGGCCTTCGGCTTCGGCTCCGGGGTGGGCTGGTGGCTGGCGATCGTCGCCCTCGCCGCGATCCGTGAAAAGATGCGCTACTCGAACGTTCCGCCGGCCCTGCGCGGTCTCGGCATCACCTTCATCGTCACGGGTTTGATGGCGATCGGCTTCATGGCCTTCGCCGGCATCCAGCTGTAGGCAGGTGCAGGGATGACAACAATCCTCCTCGGAGTCGTGGTCTTCGTCCTCGTCATCGTCGCCCTGGTGCTGGTGCTGATGGTCGCCAAGTCGAAGCTGGTGCCGAGCGGCGATGTCACGATCACGATCAACGACGACCCCGATAAAGCCATCACCGCGCAGGCGGGGAGCACCCTCCTCAACACCCTGGCGGCGCAGAAGATCTTCATCCCTTCGGCCTGCGGCGGCAAGGGCACCTGCGGCGTCTGCAAGGTCGAAGTGATCGAGGGCGGCGGCGCCCTGCTGCCGACCGAGACCTCGCACATCAACCGCGCCGAGGCCCGTCAGGGGACGAGGCTGTCCTGCCAGGTCAAGGTGAAGCAGACCATGAAGATCCGGGTCGCGCCCGAGGTCTTCAACGTGCGCAAGTGGCGCTGCCGGGTGCGCTCGAACCGCAACGTGGCGACCTTCATCAAGGAGCTCGTCCTCGAGCTCCCGCCGGGCGAGGCGGTCCCCTTCCGGGCCGGTGGCTACATCCAGATCGAGAGCCCGCCGCACGTCGTCAGGTACTCCGACTTCGTGATCGAGGACGAGTACCGGGGTGACTGGGACAAGTACAACATGTGGCGTTTCGTGTCGAAGGTTGACGAGCCGGTGACCCGGGCCTACTCGATGGCCAACTTCCCGCTCGAGGCCGGCATCATCATGCTCAACGTCCGCATCGCCTCGCCGCCGCCCAACATGCCGGAGGTGCCACCCGGCAAGATGTCGTCGTTCATCTTCGGCCTCAAGCCCGGGGACGAGGTCACGATCTCGGGGCCCTTCGGCGACTTCTTCGCCAAGGACACCGACAACGAGATGGTCTTCGTCGGCGGCGGCGCCGGGATGGCTCCGATGCGCTCCCACATCTTCGACCAGTTCCACCGCCTGCACACCAGCCGCAAGGTGTCGTACTGGTACGGCGCGCGCAGCATGCGCGAGGCCTTCTACCAGGAGGACTTCGACCGCATCGCGTCGGAGTACCCGAACTTCGAGTGGCACCTCGCGCTCTCGGAGCCGCTGCCCGAGGACAACTGGGCAGGGCCGACCGGTTTCATCCACCAGGTGCTCTTCGACCGCTACCTGAGGCATCATCCGGCCCCCGAGGACATCGAGTACTACCTCTGCGGGCCGCCGATGATGAACCAGGCGGTGATCAACATGCTGCTCGATCTCGGCGTCGAGCCCGAGAACATCGATCTCGACGACTTCGGCGAGTAGCCGGCGGGGGGGCGCGATCGCACGCTCGGACCGCCTGCCGTCCGCCCGGCGCCTGGTGCTGCCCGGCCTGTTCGTGGCCGCCCTGCTCGCGGTCCTCGTCTGGCGCACGCCGCGGCCCGAGCCCGGGGGGCCGGTCGAGTGGGTGCTCACCGGGCCCACCATGGGCACCGCCTACACCATCAAGCTGGTCGCGCCGGGTGGCGGGACCGAGCCGCCCGCCGCACTCTCCCACCTGGTCGAGGGCGAGCTCGAGGCGGTCAACCGGGCGATGTCGACCTACCTGCCGGACTCCGAGCTCGAACGCCTCAACCGCCACGAGCTCGGGCCCTTCGCCGCGACGGCGCCGCTGCTCGAGGTCGTGGCGGCGGCGCAGCGCGTCGCGGACCTGTCCGGGGGCGCGTTCGACGTCACGGTCCGCCCCCTTGTCGACGCCTGGGGTTTCGGGCCGGCGGGCGCGGCCGAGGCGCCGGACGATGAGCTCGTCGGCCAGCTCCTCGCCACCATCGGGTTCCGCTTCCTGACGGTGGACCTGGAGCGCGGCGAGATCAGCAAGGCGCGCCCGCAGCTCCGGGTCGACCTGTCGGCGATCGCCAAAGGCTACGGCGTCGATCGCGTCGCAGCCGCGCTCGAAGCGGCGGGTCACCTCGACTACATGGTCGAGGTGGGCGGCGAGGTGCGGGCGCGCGGGCGCAACCGCCGCGGCGAGGTCTGGCGCATCGGCATCGAGCGTCCCGACGAGCTCGGCCGGGAGGTGCACACCGTCATTCCGCTCGCCGATCTCGCGCTCGCGACCTCCGGCGACTACCGCAACTTCCGGGTTCTCGGCGGGCGCCGGGTCTCCCACACCATCGACCCGCGCGTGGGTCGCCCGATCGCCCACAACCTGGCCTCGGTCTCGGTCGTGGACCCGAGCTGCATGACCGCCGACGCCTGGGCCACCGCGCTCGAGGTGCTCGGACCCGCGGAGGGTCCGGCGCTCGCCGACCGTCTCGAGCTCGCGGCGCTCTTCCTCGTGCGCGAGGCGGAGGGACAGTACCGCGAGCTGAGGTCCGCCGCGTGGGCGGCCCACTTCGAAATGGAGCAGCCGGCGGCCGGTGTTAGCAAGTGAGGGAGCGGTGATGGAGACCCTGATTCTGACCTTCGGCCTGTTCGTGGTCATCGTCCTGGCGATGGCG
>JALOKS010000335.1 GCA_025456385.1 Thermoanaerobaculales bacterium
CTCCGGCACACTCAGCGTGGATCCCGCAACCGGCCTCGCGGACGGCGAGATCGTGGCCGATGCGAGCTCCGCCGAGACGGGCAACCACAAGCGCGACCAGAAGATGCACGCCGACGTCCTGCGCTCGGCAGCTCACCCGCGGATCGTGCTGCGGCCGCTGCGCCTCGCGGGTGAGCTCCGACCGGAGGGGACAAGCGAGCTGACTCTCGTCACCGAGCTCGAGCTCGTCGGCGCCCGTCACGAGCTGCGCCTGCCGCTCGCGGTCGAGGTCTCGGCAGGGACCTTCACCACCCGTGCCGAATTCACGGTCCCCTATGTCTCCTGGGGTCTTGGCGACCCGAGCACCTTCGTGCTGCGGGTCGCCAAAGAGGTCGTGGTCGTGGTCGAGGCCGCCGGCACGCTGCGCTGGAACGAGGTCGTGGCCCCGCTGTGAGCGCGGCTCCCTTTCAGCCGTCGCGCCGGCGTTTCATCGCGAACATGCGGTCGTCGGCCTCGGCCAGGGCGCGGGCGATGTCCGCCGGCGAGCTGCAGGTCGCGACCCCCCAGTCGACGCGCAGCGGGGTCTCGTAGGGGAAGCCGGCCGCCGCACTGTCGACCGCCGCCATCAGGCTCGCGACCCGCCGCGTGGCGGCCTCGCGGTCGGCGCCGCGCAGCACCACCACGAACTCGTCGCCGCCCCACCGCACCACCAGGTCGCCGGGGCGGATGGACGAGCTCAGAACCCCCGCCAGGAGGTGGAGGCCCTGGTCGCCGGCGGCGTGCCCGTGCCGCTCGTTGATCCGCTTCAGGCCGTGCACGTCGAGGAGGCCCACCGACACCGGCTCGCCCCCCGGCCAGCGCTCGAACCACGCCCGCAGGGCGCGCCGCGTCGGGCAGCCGGTCAGCGGATCTGCATCGGTCAACCGCAGGAGGTGCTCGTGGTCGTCCTCGAGATCGTCGAGGCGGCGACGCAGCTCGCCGAGCTCAGCGGCCGCGGCGCCGAGCACCGTCGCCGCGGCAAGGCTGATCAGTCCGCCGAGAACGAGCACCGCCACCGTAGCGCCCGCGGCCAGGGCGAGCGCCGGCCTGGTCGCGCCGGCCATCAGCCCGATGCCGGCCAGCCCGAGAAGCACGATCCCGAGCTCGTGGAGCGCCCGCGCGCCGTCGCCGGCCGGACGCGGCGCGAGCCACACGGCCAGGACCAGCAGCGCCAGCCCGTAGAGCCCGCTCCACAGCTCCGGGGGCAGGAACCAGGCGGCGATCCCGAACGCCACCACGGCCAGCGGGAGGCTCCCCACCCATCTCGGGCCGGCGGCGGCCCGCGGCCCCCGCAGCGAGCGGCCCAGCTGCAGCAGGCCGGAGAGCACCAGGGCGCCGCCGAGGCCGCGCGCCCCCTCGGCCCGAATCGAAAGTCCGAGCAGCGGACCGGCCGCAACCAGCAGCCAGGCGAGGGTGAGCCCCCGATCGAGCCGCTGCGGCAGCAGTCGGCCGAGGTGCCAGAGGATCGCCCCGGCGACCAGGCCGACACCGACGACCGCCGCGCCCATCCACTCGACCGCGCCGGGTGTCGGCACCTCAACCACCCCGAGGCGACACCGATTCTGGAGTCACGCCCGCGATTATGGCAGAGCCTGCGCCGACGTGGCTGGCTGCGGAAGGCCGGGGCTCTGCGCCCGGCCTCCCGCTCGCGGATGACGTCCCGACCGCCAGCTCAGTCGTTGGGCGCGCCGCGCTCGATCCAGTCCCGCAGGAGGTCCTTCAGGGCCTGGCTCAGGGCCGGCGCTCCGCGAGGCATCCTGCTGCCGCTGATTGATGCGTCGCCGAGGATCTTCAGATAGAGGTAGCTGGTGCTCGGGCTGCCGGGTTCGATGCGGTCGCGGCCCGCCTGCTGGCTCGAGCGCACATTGACGATCTCGGCGTAGGCCTGGCCTTCGCTGAGGTTCAAGCCCTCGGCCGGCGCGCCGCCCGCGTGGCAGCCGGAGAAGGCGCAGCTCGCGCTGAAGATCTGCTGCTGCACCGCACTGAAGGTGGCCTCCTCCCCCCCACCGCCGCCCTCGACCGTGATCGTCCGCGTGGCGGGGCTCGGGTCGGACAGTCCTTCGGAGTCGGTGACGGTCAAGGTCACGGTGTAGGTCCCGGAGTCGGTGTAGGTGTGGTTCCCTGGGATCAGGGCCGTCGAGCTGATGGTGTCGCCGAAGTCCCATGAGTAGCTGAGCGCGTCGCCGTCCGGATCGCTGGCCTGGCCCTCGAAGAACACCGACTGTCCCTCCTGGATCGTGAGGTCGCCCACAGGCGCGACGATGGTCCCGTTCGGCGCCCGGTTGGCTCCCGAGCCCGGGTCCAGGCCGGCGATCACGCCGGAGGACGGCAGCACGTAGAAGCCGTCGTTGGTGGCGTTGTCGACCGGAGTCAGCGCCACAGCCACCGGCGCGGTGGCCGAAAAGGCGAGGGTCAGGTCGTCCCGGGAGCGCTCGTCCGACGGCACCGACGGCACCAGCCGGAACACCGCCTCGACTGCATTCATGTACGGCTCGAGCGTCCTCGTGTCGCGGCCCAGGAGCTCCCCCGCGGCCGACAGCGCCGCGAAGGTGATCGAGACCGGAAAGGGGTTGGGGTTGAAGACGACGACGTTGGAGCGGAAGCCCGTCCCCGAGCTCGCCGCCCGGTTGCTGCCGAGCAGCAGCAACCCGGCATCGAGCAGCTGCTCGGGCGCGAGCGCCGCCACGAAGAGGCCGAAGGTGCCGCCGATCTGCGGGTTGGCCCGCTGGTCGTTGAAGACGTGCGCGGCGGCTGCGAAGGGCTCCGCCGCGGTGAGGATCACGGCGCCGTTGCCGTCGGCGCCGAAGAGGTCGGCGACGGCATCGGCGATGATTTCCGTCCGTCCGGGCTCGATCTCGAGCGCGGCCGTCGCCGCGGCTCCAGGGAGGCCGCCCGAGTTGGCCGGGTACCACTGCGCCAGGACCGTCACCGCGGCCTCGTTCGGATTCAGGATGTTGAGCCTCGTCCGCCAGTTGCTCCCCGCCTGGCCCTGGATGCGCGAGATGACCGGAAAAATCCGTACGGTGTCGGTGGCCTGCAGCCGGCCTCCCACCGCCGCGGAGGAGAGGCCGGAGGCCCCGGCCTCGAGCTGAGAACGGTGCGCAGCGGCCGCGATCCGGCGCTCGAGCGCGGCGCTCGCGCCGTCCCTCCTGACTCCGAGGCCACCCTCAGCCCGCTGCTCCTGCGCGCCCACGGATCCGCGTACCGCAACGCCCAGCAGAGAGACCACGACGATCACCCGGAACACTCGCCGCATGGCATCCTCCCGGCAGCGACCAGGACGGCCCGCGCCGAAGCCGAGAGCCGCCCGCTTCGGGCGGAACCATCGGCACGGGCGAACCCTCG
>JALOKS010000066.1 GCA_025456385.1 Thermoanaerobaculales bacterium
GGCACGACCGGGGTGTAGGTCTCGCCCTTGGCGAGCTCTCGGAACGCGTTCGGCGGCAGGACCTTGGCGGACTTGGACGGTGACTCCATGGCTCCCCCCCGGGACAGTGATGTCAGCAGGCGGAGTGTACCAAGACTCGGACGACGGGCTACGGGAGGGAGATCGAGAATCCGGCGAACTGGGCCGCGAGGAAGAGAATATAGAGGGCGATCATGACGAGCGCCTCGGTGCGGACGAAGCGCTGCCCCGAGGTGATCAGCATCTGGAGCACCACACCGGAGAGCACCAGCAGGGGGATGTCCCGCTGCGGAATCACAGCCTCGACCTCGAGCGGACGGACAAGGGCGAGGGCGCCGGCGACGACGAGGCCGGTGAAGATGTTGGAGGCGTAGATCTCGCCCAGGGTCACGTCGGCGTGGTTCTTGATGACCGCTCCGAGGGCGATGGCGAGCTCGGGCAGGGAGGTGCCGAAGGCGAAGAACGTGACGCCGATCAAGAGGTCGCTCATCCCGAGGTTGCGAGCCAGAGCCGTTCCGCCGCTGGCCACGAAGTCTGCGCCGAGCACGATGCAGGCGAGGCCCGCGACGAAGAGAACGGCGTCGAGCAGCGGCCTCGACGAGGGGTTGGGCGCTAGGTGGTGCCGGTTTCGCCGTGCATCCTGGAGCGTGCCGTAGAAGTAGGGTGCGTAGGCGGCAACGAGCACGAAGCCATCCCCACGGCTGAGCCTCCCGTCGAGCGAGAGGATGAGCAGCAGGGCCGCCGAGAGGATCATCCAGCTCGACTCGCGGTCGCGGAGAGTCTGGGCGACCCGAATGGGGCGCCACAGGGCGCAGATTCCGGCCACGAACGTGAGGGTGACGAGGTTGGAGCCCACCACGTTACCCAGAGCGGCCGCCGGCTGGCCGCGCAGTGAAGCCAGCAGGGAGACGCAGAACTCCGGCAGGGAAGTCAGGACGGCAATGAGCAGGACCGTGACCACCAGCGGGGACACGCGCAGCCACCCGGCGACTCTGGGCACACGGCGGAGCACGACCTCGGTCCCGCCCCAGACCAGCAGGATTCCCAGCGCGAACTGGAGAGCCTGTATCGTTGCGTTCACTCCCGCTCCGGTTCTCTCCTACTGCTGGAAGAAAGCCCTCGTGCGCCCCCGAGCCTACCACGCTGCCGGACGGGGGATGCGATCGGAGAGCTGCTCGAGGGGCGGCAGGGCCAGGTCTTCGACGGCCTGGTCACCGGCGCCTCCTCCCAGGGGCACCTGGGTGCGAATCCTCCGGCCGCCGGTGGAGGGCCGGGTGGTGGAGGGCGAGGCCGGTCTCGACGTCGATGACCGGGTCCGTGTCCGCCTGCTCCGCACCGACGTCCAGGCCGGTTTCATCGACCTCGCCCGGGAGTGATCACCCTCGGCTCGGGGGCGAGTTGCACCGCGGTCGCTGCGCGGGTCGGCACAGCGCTCGCGGCGACCAGGTCGAGAGCTCGCTGCAGGACGACAGCAGCAGCGGCGGGCGGGGACATCGCAGTCCCGGCGCGGGCCGCACCGGGACGGTCAGTCGAGGGTGATGACAGCGTCTCCGACCCCGGCCGAGACCTCGATGCGGCCGCCGCCGAGGCCCTTCCACGAGGCCGACGTGCCCACGAAGCCGCCGCTCTCGACGCGCTCGCCGGCGGCGGTCATCCGGACATCGCCGACGCCGCACGAGGCTTCGGCGCTCGCATAGGCCGCCGCGGGCGCCCGCACCAGCACGTCGCCGACTCCGATGTCGACGGCGATGTCGCCCGCTCCAGCCTCGATCCGGACGTCGCCGACGCCGGCGTCGACCTCGATCCTCGAGGCCGGGCCGCGGATGTCGATGTCGCCGACCCCGTGGTCGAGCTCGAGGGCGACGGTGGGCGGCAGCTCGATGCGCCAGTCCTCCTCGAACCGGCGGTCATCCCCCCCTTTGGGGGCGACGTGGAGCGCGAGCGTGCCGCCGCTGAGCTTGATGCTCAGCGAGGCGGCCTCCACGTCCTGCTCGGCGCGCTTCTTCGAGGAGAAGAAGCCGCCGCGGCGCGGCGTGAGGAGGACCTCGACGGTGATCTCGCGGGCACCTTCGACGGCCCGGATCTCGACGTCCCCGATCGAGGAATCCAGCGCGATCGCCTCGACGCCCTCCGCCGGGACCGCGCCGCTCAAGGTTCGAGTGTCCGCCGCGACACCGGGTGCCGCACAGCCCGCGACCAGAATCGAAGCCAGGATCAGGTGCCTCATGGCCGATCTCCCATCAGCCGCTTCACGCGGCTCATGGAGTGCAACGTGAAATCGCGGCTTTGGTTCGAAAAAAATCAGTCGAGGGACCCGCGGACCTCGAGATCGATGCTGCCGGAGGCGGTCTCGACGTCGAATCGAGGCCCGTCGCCCGCCAGCTGCAGGGTGCTGCCGTCGGCCTCCACCTCGCCCGGCAGCTCGCTGCGCACGCTGCCGGTGGTGGTGGCGAGTCGCCCGCGTGGGCTGACGCCGGCCGGCACCTCCAGGCGGACCCGCCCCGAGGAGGCGCGGATTCTGACCACCTGGTCGGCGTCGAGCCGGTCCCAGCTGATGGTGATCTCGCCGGTCGACGTCGTCGCCTCGAGGCCCCCCGAAAGCCCCTCGAGGTCGATGTCGCCCGAGGCGGTGCCGACCTCGGCCCGGCGGGTGCCGCCGCTCAGCCGGACGTCGCCCGCTGAGGTGCTGGCTGTGAAGCTCTCGAGCGGTCGGATCACCTCCACTCTGACGTCGCCATCGGTGCTGCGGACCTCGAGGGAGGCCGCGGTGCCGGCGAAGGACAGCGTTCCGGAGGCGCTGCGCAACCACAGCGGCCGGGCATCCGGGAAATCGCCCCGCACGCTGATGGCGCCGCTCGTGGTGGTGAGGTCGGGGACGACACCCGGGGGTACGAGGAGCCCGAGCCGGGCGCGCGCGGTGAGCTTGCCGAACCACAGGAAGCCGGCTTTGGCCGGGCTGACCAGGACCTTCAGGGTGTCGGGGGAGTCCTCGAAGACCGGGGTGCGGCTCGCGATCCAGCTCTCGGCAGCGCCGGCACCGGCGCCGCGGATGTGCAGCGCCACCTCCGCCTCGATGTGCGTCAGGTCAGCGGCCCGCAGCTGGACGTCGACGTCCGCGGCGTCCACCACGACCGTCTTTCCCGGGAGGGCGGGGAACTGGTGCGTGAGCGCGAGGTCCCTCTGGGCTGCGGGCGCAGCCGCGGCGGCGAATGCCAGGCCGGCGGTCAGAACCGCCCGTCTCAGGTGCTGTACGGGGGCCATGCTGCGATCCCTTCAGGGCGCCGGGAACGGCACCACGTCGGCCGCCCGGACGCGCGGCCGCGGTGGCGACGGGGGCCCGTCGAGCCGCGGGTTGGTGTGGGCGGCGAAGGCGCGCCGGGCGAACTCGACGTCGAGCGCGCCGATGAACGAGCGCAGCCGCGCCAGCGCTGCGCGCACGCTCGAGGCGTTGCACCCGAACGAGCGGGCGAAGGGGGCCGCCGGCGCGCGGGCACCGTCGAGCTCGAGGACCGCGAGGACCAGGGCGGCGCCCCACGCCTCCGGGGCCTGGGGACGGGCTTCGCGGTGCTCCAGGTAGCCCCGCCACAGGCGCCGGGCAGCGAGCACCACCAGCGTGGAGAGCTCGTTCACGGCGCCGCAGCGCACGACTGCCTCATCGACCTCGTGCGCGATGCCGGCGAGCTCGCCGAGGGAGTCCGCCCACGACTCCGCCAGGGCCTTCTCGGCCCGCGCCCGGCGGCGGGCGCCAAGGAGGCTGGCGTGCGCCTCGGACAGCACGCCGGCCTCCGGATGGTCGTTCATGCCCCGCTGCAGCAGCTCGTCGGCCTCGGCCCAGCGGCCCACCGCTGCCAGCAGGTTCGCCTTCATGCCGAAGAGGAAAACCTGCAGGTCCGCGGGGGCGTCACCGCCGACCGGCACCTCCGCCAGGACCTCGAGGGCCTCCGGCAGCCGGCCCTGGTCGGCGAGCAGGATCGCCAGCTGCACGGGCAGGTGCAACGCGTCCGAGAAGAGGCGCCAGCCCATGCGCAGCAGCTCCTCGGCCGCGCCCTGGTCGCCCAGCGCCTCGTGGGCGCGCGCGGCGAGATGGCAGGCGTGCGGGCTCGGCTCGAGCTCCCACGCGCGCAGGGCCGCCTCGTGCGCCTGCTCCGCCATCCCGATCGCGAGCAGGGCGTGCGCCTTCCAGACGAGGAGCACGGCCGTGAGGTGGGCCTGGTCGCCGAGCGCTGCCAGGTGGCGATCGATCTCGGCGATCACCTTGCGGTGGCGGCCGCTGCGGCTCCAGACGAGGCAGCGCCGGAGGGCGCGCTCGACGCGCTCCGCCTGCTCGTCGCTGCTCGTGTTCCGCCGGCGACTCATGCTCGGAATGCTAGCACGGGGGCCGTCGCCCAGGCCGCTGCGTGCGCGCTCGGGAGGGGCGGCCGCGCGGCGGCCACCCCTCCCGTGGTGACGTCAGTGCGTGGGCGCGGCGGGCCTGCGCGTCGCCGGTCGGGCAGCAGTGCCGCCGCCCTTCGATTCGCGCTGCTCGTCGCCGCCGGCGCGCCGTGCGGTGGCGTTCCGCCCCGCGTCCGCATCGACCCGCCGCTCCACGCTCCGGGAGGTCGGGGCCGGGGCGCCGGCCGCCACCGCCGGCAGCGAAGGCCTGAGAGCGCTTCCGGCCGTGGCGCCGTGAGAACCGCCGCCGCGAGCGGTGGTCGGCTGCCGGCGCTCGGCCGCCGCCGCGCGCGAGGCCCCGGCTGGCGCGCGCTCGCCGGCCCGGCGGACCTCCGCGGTCGCGGGCGCCGAGGATGGAGCACGCCCTCGGGCGCCGCTGTCGAAGGAGATCCCGGGCGTGGCGCGGCCGGCCTCGCCGTGGGCGCTGAGCTCCGATCCGTTGCGGCGTCGCTCGGTCAGCGATGGCAGGGTGTCGGCGCGGACCTCGGGCTGGCGCCGCTCACGCGCCGTCTGGGACAGTGCGCTCCGCACGGTCTCCGGCGCGTGCCGCTCGATGCTCGCCGCGACGCCCGTGGGGCGGGCGATCATGACCTCGCGCCCGGCGAGGCGCGCGGTCCGGGTCTCGATCGGGGCCTCGAGCACCCTGCCGCCGCCGCGCTCCGAGATCTCGCCGGCGGTCGGCGCGGCCGTCCCGACCGCGACCCGGTGGCGGGAGGCGGCCATCGGGTTGACCTCGTACCTGGCGACGTTGTCGCTGCCGAAGTGCCGCCAGTCGACCCAGGTGCCGTAGCGGGCGTCGCGCCAGCCGTCGGCATAGCCGTCGCCGTAGCCCGAGTGGTAGCCGTCGGCGAAGCCGTGGCGGTAGCCGTGGCTGAAGCCGTGCGCGGCGTGGCTCCAGCCCAGGGGCGGCCGCGCGTACCAGCCCAGGAAGCCGCCCGACCGGACCCAGACGACGTTGGCGGCGGCGTAGCTGAAGCCGGGGACCCAGACCCAGCCGCAGCCGGCGTAGGCCCAGCTGCCGTAGTGGTGGGGGAGATAGCCCCAGGGCTCGTAGGCGACCCAGGTCCAGCCGAGGCTGGTCAGCACCCAACGGCCGTGGGTGTAGGGGCGCCACGAGCTCGCGACCCAGGGCCGCCAGCAGCGGCCGAGGCCGTCGACCGCCACCCACTCGCCGTAGCCGCCGAGCACGAGCTCGACGTCGAGCGACCAGCTCGGGTCGCTCCAGGAACCGGAGTAGAGGCCCCAGTCGCCGACGCCGACCGCGAGGCCGACGTGGTCGCCGCCGAGGCGCAGCCCGACGCGGCCGCCCGCCGCCGCCGGCGGTGCGGTCGCGGCGAGGCCGAGGGCCACCGCGGTGACTGCGATCGCGAGCTGCCGTCCGTTCGTCATGGCTGCCTCCCCGACGGCCTGCGCTGCCGCCGTCGCTGGGTGGAGGAGCAACCGCCGTGCCAGGAGCCGCGGACCTCCGCCGCGAGCCCGCGGCCGTTGACGTCTCACCGGGCGTCGGGAGCGGGAGCGGTCGCGGCGCAGTGTCCGGCGGCCGGCAACGATGTCTCCTGGAGAGGACGCTCAGGTCCGCGGCAACCACGGCGGCGGCGCCGGGTAGAGCGAGGCGCAGTCCATGAGCCGCGCCTCCTCGCCGGCCCGGCAGAGGGCGTACTTCGCGCCCGCCCAGATCGCGGCCGCGGCCGCCTCGCCGGCCTTGGTGACGGCGTAGAACTTGACGTCGAAGTTCGGGCGCCCGTCGGCGTCGAGGAGGTAGGGGACGCGGGTCGCCCGCACCAACCGGTCGAGGGCGCCCAGACAGGCGTCGCGCGGCGAGGCGCCGGCGCGCATGAGCTCGACGATGGTGTGCGCGCCCGCGATCTGGATCACCGACTCGCCGCGGCCGGTCGAGCCGGCGGCGCCGACCTCGTTGTCGACGAAGAGGCCGGCGCCGATCAGCGGCGAGTCGCCGACCCGGCCCGGGATCTTGAAGAACAGGCCCGAGGTCGTGGTCGTGCCGCCGAGCTCGCCGGCGGCGTTGACCGCGCACAGGTTGATCGTGCCCTGCGGCGCGATCGCCCCGTGCTCGTGGATGAACCACTGCACGTCGGGGTCCTCGATCAGGTCCGGGGTCGCCATCCAGTCGTCGATCGCCGACATCTGGCCGCGCCAGTAGAGCCAGATCTTGCGCGCCCGCTCGGTGAGGAGGTTCTCGGCCTCGAAGCCGAGCGAGGTCGCGAAGCGGGCGGCGCCCTCCCCGACCAGGAGGACCCTGGTGGTGCGGCGCATGATCTCGTAGGCGACCCGTGCCGGGTGGCGGAAGCCTTCGAGGGCGGCGACCGCTCCCGCCCGCATCGTCGGGCCGTCCATGCAGCAGGCGTCGAGCTGGACCACGCCGTCCGAGTTCGGCAGTCCGCCGTAACCGACGGTGACGTCCTCGGGGTCGGCCTCGACCAGGGCGACGCCTTCGACCGCCGCCTCGACGGGCGCGAGCCCGGCCTCCATCCGCTGCACCGCCCGCGCGACCGCCGCGAGCCCGTTCTCCGAGGCGACGGCGAGCGGTGCCCGCCCTCCGCCGGCGCGGTCGGGCTCGGCGGCGCCGGCGACCGCCGCTGCAGCCGCGACCGTGCCGACGGCGATCGCTTCGCGGCGGGTCAGACCGGGATCGGAAGGGGGCGCCGGCGGGTGGTTACTCGAGGTCGTCATGGCCCGCATGGTGGCGGCGGCAGCAGCAGGTGTCAAGCCGAGCCAGGCAAGGGACGACGGACACGGGCTCGGTCGGTGAAACTTGGAATCTGAGAATTCAAAATTCAAAATTCAAAATTGACGGGTGCCCGTCCCGGTCCCCGGGCCGCCGCCGGTACGGGAGTTGCATGAGATCCGAGGCGCCGGCAATGGCACGGCGCGGCCGGGTGGTCTACCATGAGGGCGGACGAGGCCGCGCCCTCGATCGGCGGCGGCCGGCGGCCAGCCGGGCGGACCGCGAGGCTTCGATGGGCTGCGGCGGGTGTCGCGGAGCCCGCGAAAGGTGGGGCCTGATGATGGCGCGTCGCTGCCAGGGGGGCTCGGTGCTGTCGGCGATCGCCGTCGCGATCGCGGTCCTGGCCGCCGCAGCGTGCGACTCCTCCGGCGGTCAGGCCCGCGACTCGGGGAAAGCGGATTGGCAGATGCAGTCTGATCGCATGGTCAAGGAGCAGATCGAGAGCCGCGGGGTCAAGGACCCGCGGGTGCTCGCGGCGATGCGCTCGGTTCCGCGGCACCTCTTCATCCCCCCCGCCTCGCGCGACGACGCTTACGGTGACTTCCCGCTTCCCATCGGCGACTCCCAGACCATCTCCCAGCCCTACATCGTCGCCCTGATGTCGGAGCTCCTCGAGGTGGGCCCCGGCTCGCGGGTGCTCGAGATCGGCACCGGCTCCGGCTACCAGGCGGCGGTGCTGGCCGCGATGGGGGTCGAGGTCTACTCGATCGAGATCCTGCCGCGCCTCTGCGAGCGGGCGCGGGAGACTCTGACCGAGCTCGAGGTCGACGCGGTCCAGGTGCGCTGCGGAGACGGCTACGGCGGGTGGCCCGAGGTGGCACCCTTCGACGGCATCATCGTGACCGCCGCGCCGGCGACGGTGCCGGGCCCGCTGCTCGAGCAGCTGGCGGAGGGCGCCAACATGGTCATCCCGGTCGGCAACTTCTACCAGGAGCTCAAGGTGATCACCCGGGTCGGCCGGGATTTTCAGGAACGCTCGGTGATCCCGGTCCGCTTCGTCCCCATGACCGGCGAGGTCGAACGCCAGGGAGGGTGACCGCCCTCCCTCCCGCCCGCCCGGGAGCAGGGAGCAGGGAGCAGGGAGCACCCGCCCGCCCGCCCGGAAACAGGGATCAGGGAGCAGGGAGCAGGGAGCACCCGCCCACCCGGGGACAGGGAGCAGGGAGCACCCGCCCGGCCGGGATCTGGGATGGGAAAGATGCCGGGGAATTTCCGACCGATCCCCTCGACACTCCGCGTACAAGAAAATGTGATTTCGTGGGTCCTTGCTTCTTGCTTCTTGCTCCTTGCTCCTTGCTCCCTGCTCCCGGGCGGAGGGGCGGATCTCGTATCTCGCATCTCGCATCTCGCATCCGCGTGGGCGGGCGGTCCTGCTCCCTGCCACCTGCATCTGGGTGGTCGGGCGGGTGGGTTATAGTGTCCGCCTCGGAGGGGAACCGTGTGCGGCATCGTCGGGGTCATCAGCAAGGACGGGAGGTCGGTGGTCCTGGACCTCGGCAACGGCGCGCACTTCCTGCAGCACCGCGGTCCCGCCTACGCCGGCCTCTTCGTCTTCGACCCGGTGCACCGCCTGGCGGCGCTCGAGAAGGGTGAGGGCCTGGCCGACGACATCTTCAAGCCTCTCGGCCACCTCCGCGGCGATGTCGGCATCGCCCACACCCGCTACAAGACCCACGGCGGCGGCGGCATCAGCAACGCGCAGCCCTTCTTCGACCCGATGGCCTCGCTCGCCCTCGCCCACAACGGCCACATCACGAACGTCCACCAGGTCGAGGCCGAGCTCGCCGTCCGCGGCCAGGCCCTGGCCTCCACTTGCGACGCCGACGCGCTGCTGCGGGTGGTGGCGCTGTGGCTCGAGCACTTCCGCCGGCTCGACCCCCGCGTGGCCGAGCGCGAGCTCGTCTTCGCCGCGGTCGCGGAGGCCCAGCAGCGGCTGGCCGGCGCCTTCTCGGCGGTGCTGTCGACGCCGAACGGGCTCTACGCGTTCCGTGACCCGCACGGCTTCCGGCCGATGGTCCTCGGCCGCCGGCGTCAGCCCGGGCGCGAGGCGGTGATGGTTGCCTCCGAGACCCTCGCCCTCGAGCAGAACGGCTTCGAGGTCGTCGAGGAGGTCCCCCACGGCGCCGCCCTGGTGATCGATCGCGAGCTCGAGATCGAGGAGCGGGTGCTGGTGCAGCGCGACCCGCGACCCTGCGCCTTCGAGCTGATCTACTTCGCCGACGTCGAGTCGCGGATGATGGGCGACCGGATCCGCAGCTTCCGTTGGCGGGCCGGCCGGACCCTCGCCATGCACCTCATCGAGACGGCGCCGGAGCTGGTGGCCGAGATCGACCTCGTGGTGCCGATCCCGCACTCTCCGATCCCGGGCGCCGAGGCCTTCGCCCAGAAGCTCGAGAAGGAGGTGGAGTCGGCGGCGCTGCAGTACGCGACGCCGGTCTCCAAGTACCGCTTCGGCGGCCGCATCTTCATGGAGGAGACCCAGGAGGCGCGCGACGAGGCCGCGATGCTCGACTTCCGGGTTGACGCCAAGGCGGTCGAGGGCCGCTCCATCTTCCTGATCGACGACAGCATCGTCCGCGGCACCAACGCGTCGCGGATCGTGCGCGCCTTCCGCGCCGCCGGCGCCGCCAAGGTCTTCTTCGGCACCTTGTGGCCGATGGTCATCGACTCCTGCTTCCAGGGCATCAACACCCCGACCCAGAAGGAGCTGATCGGCGCGCGCTTCAACGGCGATGTCGAGGAGGTGCGTGCCGAGCTCGGCGTCGACGCCCTCTTCTACATGCCGGAGGAGGTCTTCGTCGCCAACGTCCTCAAGGGCGCGCCGGCGTGCATGGCCTGCACCAACGGCAAACGCGCCGTCAAGTTCGAGCACTCAGGGCCCGTCCTGCCGCCGCAGTAGCCGTTCGAACGGTTGAAAGGGCAGTGAGCCGTGGCCATGGGCCGTGGCAGTGCCCGTCTCCGTGCCCGGATTCAGGCTCAGCGACCACGGCAGATGGCAGTGACAGCGGCAGGGTCAGTGGGCAGCGGCCGTGGCAGTGGACCGTGCCCGTTTCCGCCTCCGTGCCCGGATGCTGGGCGAGTGGGCCGTGGCCTGGTCACCTCCGGGTCGTTCCCATTGGGCGCTAGCTGGCGAGGCGTCCGGAGTCAAGGGCGAGCCGGCCTGCGGCCGGTCGCTCCGCGACCCTT
>JALOKS010000336.1 GCA_025456385.1 Thermoanaerobaculales bacterium
CGGCGGGGATCGCGACCAGGCCGCGTTGCAGCTCGATGGCGAGGTCGCGCAGGGTGTCGATCGTGCGGAGCAGCTGGTCAGCCTTCATCGAGTCCTCCGGAGTGAGCCCGGCCGGCGCGCCGGCGCAGCTCGAGCTCTGAAGCGCCGCCCCAGATCGTACACCCGGTGGGCGCCGCGTCGGCGGCCCGCGCGCTGCAGGGCGCCCCGAGCGGAAGGTCGAGGCCCGAGGTGAAACCGCAGGTCAGGACGCGCCGTATCCCTGCTGGCCGGGGCCCCGTGGGGCGGGGGCGCCGCCCGGCCCGTCGGAGAGGACGGCGCCGCTCGTGCTCGAGAGGACCTCGGTTTCCATCGGCCCCCAGCGGCGGAGGTTGCAGTTGGTGCTCGATCGCGCAGAACGCGTCCGTGCGGACACCGCCTTCCTCGAGGCGGCACGTCGGGCGACCACGGCCCGCTTCGTCCTTTTCAGTGGCGGGGAGGCGCTGCTCAAGCCTTCGCCTCCGATCGCAGCCTGCGACGTGCCGGGCGGGGTGCTCCAGGATCTTCGCGTGGAGCTCTCCGAGTCTGTCCTCCTCGGGCTCGAGGGGGAGCTGCCCTGGTTCGCAGTCGACGTCGGTCCGATGCGGGAGGCTGTGGTCGGCGAGCTCGCCCGCTGGGGGCGCTTCGCCCCCCTCGGATCCATCCAGGACCCCATCGACGGCGATTCCTGGTCGGTGCTCGCCCAGGCGCGGGCCCTGCTCGCATGGAACGCCCGCGCCCGGTTCTGCCCGGCCTGCGGGTCCCCCACCGAGACCCGGAACGGCGGCTCTGCGCGGGCGTGCACCGCCTCCGGCTGCGGCGCGCTGCAGTTCCCGCGCTGCGACCCGGCGGTCATCGTTCGGGTGGTGCACGACGAGCGGTGTCTGCTGGCGCGGCAGCCGTCCTTTGCCCCGCGCCTGCGCTCGGTGCTCGCGGGCTTCGCCGAGCCCGGAGAGTCCCTCGAAGCGGCGGTGGCGCGGGAGGTCGAGGAGGAGGTGGGGCTCCACCTCGCCAGCCTGTCCTACGCCGGGTCTCAGCCCTGGCCGTTTCCCTCCAGCCTGATGGTCGGCTTCAGCGCCGAGGCGGCCGGGGATGCGATCCGCCTCGACGACCGCGAGCTCGAGTCCGCGGAGTGGTACACCCGAGCCAGGGTGCAGCGCGAGCTCCGGGACGCGAGCCTCGTGCTGCCCTCGCTGAAGTCGATAGCCCGGCGCCTGATCGACGACTGGCTGCTCGCGCAGAGTGGGTGCGGCTGATTACCTCGCCACCCGCCGCGCGGCGGAGCTCAGTCCCCCTTCAGGCTCGCGACGTCGATGACGAAGCGGTAGCGGACGTCACCCCGGAGCACGCGCTCGTAGGCCTCGTTGATCTGCTCGGCGCGGATGATCTCGACGTCGGAGACGATGCCGTGCTCGCCGCAGTAGTCGAGCATCTCCTGGGTCTCGGCGATGCCGCCGATGAGGGAACCGACGAGCCTCCTGTTGCCCATCAGCAGGGCGAAGGCCGACACCGGCGTCGGCTCCGGCGGCGCGCCGAGGAGCACCATCGTGCCCTCGGTGCGGAGCATGCCCAGGTAGCGGTTGTAGTCGTGCGGCGCCGAGATGGTGTCGATGATGAGCTCGAAGTGCCCGGCGAGCCGGTCGAAGGTCGCTTCGTCCGAGGTCAGCGCGAAGTGGGCCGCGCCGAGGCGCTTCGCGTCCTCCTGCTTGGAGCGCGAGGTGCTGAGCATGGTGACCTCGGCGCCCATCGAGCTCGCGAGCTTGACCGCCATGTGGCCGAGACCGCCGAGGCCGACCACGCCCACGCGGTCGCCGGGCTTGCAGCCCCACTGCTTGAGCGGCGAGAAGGTGGTGATGCCGGCGCAGAGCAGGGGGGCGGCCCCCGCCGGGTCGAGCGACTCCGGCACCTTGAGGACGAAGGCCTCGTCGACGACGACCGCCGTCGAGTAGCCGCCGAAGGTCGGCGTCGCGCGGTCCATCTCGGTGCCGTTGTAGGTGAAGGCGCAGCGCTGGTGACAGAACTGCTCGAGGTCGCGGGCGCAGGCATCGCAGCTGCGGCAGGAGTCGACCATGCAGCCGACGCCGACGAGGTCGCCGGCGGAGTACTTCCCGACCGACGTCCCGACCCGGCGCACCCGGCCGACGATCTCGTGGCCCGGCACCATCGGGTAGATGGACCCGCCCCACTCGTCGCGCACCTGGTGGATGTCCGAGTGGCAGATGCCGCAGAAGAGGATGTCGATCTCGACGTCCTTGGGTCCGGGCTCACGGCGCTCCACGGCGAACGGGGCGAGGGGGGAGGTCGACGTCAGTGCGGCGTAGGCGGGTACTCTGGCCATGGCTGCTCCTTTTCGGGATGGTCCGCAGTCGCGTGAGCAACACCCGCAGACCCTCGCCAGATTCCCGGGCTGCGGCCGGTCGAGGGAGCCGGGGCACCGGCGGCGGCTGCGAGGGGCTCCTGGCTGTGTGATAGTGAGCCACCACATCGGGGGGAGGAACGCGAATGTCGCACGCGGCACGCTCGATTTCCGTGTTCTCGATCTACCTGTTCGTGCTGGGGGGGACCCTGGTCACGGTCCCCAACGCTCTCCTGTCGGTCTTCCGGATCCCCCACACGGGGGAGGTCTGGATCAGGGTTGTCGGCGTGCTGGTCCTCGTCCTCGGTTTCTACTACGCCGCAGCCGCCCGCCGGGAGCTCCAGGACTTCTTCAGGCTCAGCGTTCCCGCTCGCGGGGCGGTGCTGGTGTTCTTCGTCGCCTTCGCGCTCCTCGGGCTGGCTCCGCCGGTGCTCGTCCTCTTCGGCGCGGTCGACGCCGCAGCCGCCTGCTGGACGGCGCTGGCCCTGCGCTCGGCGGGCGCCGGTCAGACCGGGGTGTAGGCGGTCGCGGGCGGTCCCGGCCGCCGGCCGCGGTGACTCGGCGGCGCGAGGTGCGCCCGACACTCGCTGTGGTTTCGGGTGCGGCCGGGTAGGGCGTCACCGGCCGGAGAAGGAGCTCGACGGCGGGCTCCCCTGGGGCCCTCCGATCAGCGAGGGCCGCCGCGCGTGGGCTGCCGGCCCGGGTCGAAGCGCCTGTCCTCCCAGCGCATGTAGCCCCTGATCGCGCGCGCCGCCAGGGTGCGGACGGGCTCGGGCGGCCACGGCAGCGTCCTGCGGTTGACGAAGAAGACGTCGGTGAGATCGGTCGTGCGTTCGAGGACCAGGTCGGCCACGGCCGCGCCGTTGAGGTGGGTCATGCTGACCCCGTGGCCCATGCAGCCGAGGCTGTAGACCACGCGCTCGTCGCCGAGCCGGCCGAGAGCCGGCGCCATGTCCAGGGTGACCGAGACCGG
>JALOKS010000337.1 GCA_025456385.1 Thermoanaerobaculales bacterium
CGAATCGATTCCGGCCCGGCGGCGGTGCGCCGCCCTGCTGCTCGCCGCCCTCGCCGCCCTCGGCTGCAACCAGACGCCGCCCGGCGCCTCGCCGGCGCCGCCCGTGCCGACCGCACCGCACGCCGTCGCGGAGCTGCCGGCGGCGGTGCTGCCGGACGGCTTCCGCCTCCGTCTCGAGCTCGCGCGGACGCAGCAGGAGGTTGCGGACGGACTGATGTACCGGCCGTCTCTGCCCGCCGACCGCGGCATGCTCTTCGTCTTCTCCGAGGAGCGCTACCCCTCGTTCTGGATGAAGAACACCCTGATCCCGCTCGATCTCGTCTTCCTCGACGCCGCGGGTGTGGTGGTGGACGTGGTCGAGAATGCTCCACCCTGCGCGGCCGACCCCTGCCCCACCTACTCGCCGCAGGCGCCGGCGCGAGCCGTCCTCGAGATCGCGGCAGCGAGCGCGCGCAGCCACGGCCTCGAGCCCGGCGCGGCGGTCCGCTTCGAGCGCGTGGCGGGCTACCCAGAGGAAAATTCGGAATTCGGAATTCGGAATTAGGAATTCCCAGCCAACCTCGCCTGACCTCAGGAGTCAGGCATCGACTCGATCACGCTGTCTTGAAGAGGCGGCAACCACAGCTTGGCACACCCGTCACGGGTGGGCGGGTGGCGTTCCGAATTCCGAATTCCGAATTCCGAATTCTCCTCTCACGACCTGCTGGCCTTCTTCTTCGCCTTGCTCTCCGCCTTGTCGGCTGGCGTGGGCTTCGTCTCCGACGTGCCTTCCGAGCTGCCCGAGCTCTCGGCCGCCGAGGACTCCTCGGTCTTGGCGAGGGCGGTCGTGCGGCCGCCGTTGCCCTTGCCGTAGTCGGTGACGTACCAGCCGCTGCCCTTGAACTGGAGGGCAGGCGCGCTCAGACATAGCACTCGTACTCGTACAGCGGCATGACGCTCCTAACCTCGCACCTGGATGAGAATTTTCCCGCTGCCTGCCGGATCGACCGTCACCATCTGCAACTCGACCAAGCCGTAGAGAACTCTGGCGTTGGCGCCGGGGCTCAGGGGGCCACTCTCGCAGAGCTCGTAGAGATTGCGCTTGCCGTCGACGAGCTCGAGCAGCTGCCGCTCCTCGGGCTCGAAGCGGAACTTCTCGAGGTGCGGCGGCCGCGGCAGACGCTTGAACACCGCCCCGCGCCCGCCGAGCCTGGCGGTGACCACCTTGGGGTCCTCGATCAGCCGGCAGCCGGCGAGCACCGCCCGCGCGGTCGGAATCTTGATCTTGAACACCTCGTCCTGCTTGGCCGTGCCGACCTTGAAGACGACGCTGCCCTCGGTCCAGTTGAAGAGGCTCCAGACGATGGCCTGCACCTGACGGCGCACCGCCCGTCCGAGCTCCTCCGTCGGCAGGAAGCCCATCCGGACCAGGATCTCGCCGTGCCGCGCACCGGGCGTCGCTGCCAGCTCCGCGGAGGAGCGGGCGAGCTGCTCGGCGGTGACCTCGCCGTTCCTGCGCAGGAACTCGCCGAGCGACTCCGAGCGGTCGCTCGAAGTGGCGAAGATGACGTCGCCGTCGAGGAAGAAGATCTGCTTGGCGGTGCCGGCGCGCGCGACCTCGAGCACCCCCGCGACGCCGTAGCGGTTGATGGTGGCGAGAATCTCCGGCAGCGGCGTCCGCTCCAGCTCGCTGCGGTAAACGAATTCTTCCTCCGCCATCAGCCGTTGCCCTCGCAGCTCGAGTCCAGGTCTCGTGGCGCGGCCGCCACCACGGGATGAGGTGGCGGAAGCGCAAGGGAATCGAACCCTCCAACCGACCCGACCAGGGCCGGCTCAACGGATTTGAAGTCCGCGGAAGCCACCAGGCCCCGTGCGCTTCCCCGCACCGGTCATTCTAGCACCGATTGACATAAGCCCCCGTGCTTTGCTACAAATGCCTCCCCTGTGGGGCCGTAGCTCAGTTGGGAGAGCGCTTGAATGGCATTCAAGAGGTCGTCGGTTCGATCCCGATCGGCTCCACCATGTTCACATTGAGGTGAACCAACGGCGGGCTCGTCACTGCTCCACCCGCCCCTGCCCCTCCGTGGTCGATCCCGATCGGCTCCACCATGTTCACATTGAGGTGAACCAACGGCGGGCTCGCCACTGCTCCACCCGCCCCTGCCCCTCCGTGGTCGATCCCGATCGGCTCCACCAGCACTTCAGCCCGGCGGCAGCTGACGAGACATTCGGGCCGAATTGCTGCCACGGCGTCGATCGGAGGACAACCCCGGCCTCTCTGGCGCCGAGCCAGCTCGCCCGGCGCGTCGCGCTTCAGTCGGGATTGAGGCGGATGCCGAGGCGGTCGAGCTCGCGGTCGATGCGCGCGATCTCGTCGCGGGTGCGCGCGGCCCGTGCGCTGCGGCCGGTGGCCTCGAGCCAGTCGAGCTCGTCGGCGATGAGGTTCCGCTGGTCGAGCAGTGGGCCGACCGCACGCGCGGCCTCGCCGGTCAACCCGAAGCGGGAAAGCTCGGCGGCTGCGCGCCCGCGGGTGGGGCCAATCGCCGCCAGCACCGCGACCAGGCAGGCGAGAATCCAGGCTCCGGAGAGCAGTGCCGCGGCAACGGGCCGCTTCCGGACGAGGAGGACCACCAGGGAGGTCAGTGCGGCGATCAGGAGGATCGCGAGCGTCGACTGCGCTGCGAGCGCCGGCGAGGTGAGCGGCGAGTGCAGCGCGTCGAGCGCGAGCCCACGGATCGCGAGGCCGCTAAGGAGCTCCTTCCAGCCCAGGTAGCGGCCGAGGTCGAGAGTTCCCGCATGCACGGCAAGCATCAGCGCACACGACCACGCGGTCGCGAGGGCCACGACGAGCTGGCCCGCACGGCGCGTCCGCTTCAGGAGCGACCACAGCCCAATCGCCGCCGGCACCGCGAGGTCGACGAAGCGGCGGCCGCCGAGGGAGGACCCGCCCCACCAGAAGCGGTCGAGGGTCGCGTTGGCGAAGAGCTCGCCGGCGAACATCAGCAGGCAGAGGACACCGAGGTCGCGGCGCAGACTCGAGCTGCGGTCCCGGGCGAGCAGGAGCAGGCCCGCGAGGGCAAGGATCCAGATCGGCGACCAGACGAAGAGCCCGCGCCACGGCGAGCCGAGGACCGGCCCGAAAGCGAAGGATCGGAAGGGCATCCAGGTGACGCCCTCGAGATTTGCCCCGCTCTGCAGCGGACCGAGAGGCGTGCCGTAGACGGCAAGCCACGCCGCGCCCTGGACGAGCAGCGGGATCAGCGCGCCCGCGCTCACCCAGAGGAAGGCGCGGGCCCGCGGTCGGCACCGGAGCACGAGGTAGGCCAGGGCGGGCGCGAGCACCAGGTGCTGGAGCCGGGTGACGACGGCCAGCCCGAAGACGATGCCAACCCCCACGAGAACCGGCCAGGACGGCGGGTTCGCCTGCGCGTCCGCCGCTGGAGCACAACCTTCCTCACCGGTCCGCAGCGGCTGGAGCACGCGGACCGAAAGTAGGGTGAGGAGCCCGACCAGGAAGGCCCCGGCGGCGTGGGTGCCGAGCGGCATGCGGAAGACCTGCCAGAAGAGGGTGGTCCCGAGGCTCGCGCCCAACAGGGTCGGCACCACAAGCGAGGCTCGCTGCCGCTCCCTGGCGAGTCGCCCGAAGGCCTGCCACGCCGCCACCATGGCGAGCGCGTGGAAGAGCACCGAGGCCCAGGCGAGGGTGGCGAGCTCGAGGCCGAAGAAGCCATCCGCCGCCGAGGCTTCTCCCGCCAGCACCGGGGACAGCGCGCGGGCCGCGGCGTAGAACGGAGCGACCAGGATCGAGGTCCCGACCCACCAGTGGTTGGCGAGCGCCTTGACCGGGGTGACCTCCTTGAAGTACGCGAAGCCGTCTCCGATCATGCGGAAGCCGGCCCACTCGTTGAAGAACAGGAGGTCGCCATCGACGAGAAGGGAGCGCAGCCAGGAGTAGATGGCGACCGAGTCCGGCCGAACGTAGGAGGGCGCGAGCACTAGGAAGCCGACGGCGACGTGCACCGCTGCGAGAACTGCAAGCTCACGTCGGGTCGGCGCCACGCCCCATTCTACGGCCGGA
>JALOKS010000338.1 GCA_025456385.1 Thermoanaerobaculales bacterium
GGCGGTCGGTGCCGGAGCCGGTGACGGTGGCGCCCGCGATCTTGCCCACGCAGTAGGCGCCCTGGCCCATGAAGACCACGCCGCGGCCGACCAGCGCCGCCGGCGTGAAGGCGCTGAGATCGTTGACCGCCTGGCCGGCGGCGTTGTACTCGCGGATGGTGACGGTGCCGCTGCCGAGCGCGGTCTGCGGGTCGGTGAAGAAGGGCGAGACCTCGAAGAAGCCGCGCAGCGTCAGCACGTCGGAGCCCGGAAGCACTTGGACGCTGGTGTAGCCGGGAATGGCGATCGTGGAGCCGGTGGGGTTCGAGATCAGCTGCCCGGCCACCCAGACCTTGGCGGTCCCGGCCTCGCCGGCGAAGGGCAGGTTCGCGCCGCCCAGCATGCGCGCGGTGCGCAGGATGTGGTAGGCCGCGAAGCGCACGTTCTCCTGGGTGTCGGTGAGCTCGCTCTCGAGCTGCGAGACCCTGGTCGAGGTGTCGAGCAGGTTGAGCATGCCGACCATGAAGATCGCGAGCACGGCCGTCGCGACCAGGATCTCGACCAGGGTGAAGCCGCGGTGAGTGGTGCGCATGGTCCTATCCCGGGATCTTGAGGCCGCTGACGGTGAACAGCCGCCGGCCCTCGAGGATCTGGTTGGTGGAGGCGACCGTCATGGTGATGCGCTTCAGGTTGGCGGTCTGGGTGCCCTGCGGCGCCGGCCAGCTGCCGGCGCTGGCGGTGGTCCAGTCCGCGACGTAGTAGTCGTCGACGGTGTAGGTGATCGTGAAGCCGCCGGCCTGGCTCGGCAGGGTCCGCGTGCCGGTGCCGGTGGCGGCGAGGTTGGCGTGGTCGAAGGGCAGGCCCTGCAGGGTCTCGAGGGCGAAGCGCGCCTCGCTCGCGAGCAGCGCGTAGTCGTGGCCGGAGGCGTTGACCACGATCGAGTGCGAGAAGAGGCCGGCGATGCCGAGCGCGACGAAGGAGAGGATGACCAGGGCCACCAGGATCTCGATCAGGGTGAAGCCGGCCTCGGCGGGCCGCCGCGCGGGAGCTCCTGCAGCCATCAGTACCTCCACAGCCGCTTGGGGTTCTCGACCCAGCCCTCGACGTCGTAGTCCCACATGTGCACCAGCACCGAGCCCGAACCGCCCTGGACGGTGACGCGGAGCAGGTTCTGGTAGGTGTCCGCGAGCACCACCGCCCCCTGCCCGGTGCCGATCTGGCTGTCGTGGACCATGGCGGTGCCGTTGGCGAAGAAGACCACCCCGAAACCGGTGCCGGAGAGCGGGTGCAGGGAGAGGTTGGCGTCGCTCGAGGGGCCGATCGAGATCTCGCCCGTCAGCGGCCAGCTCCCGACCTCCTCCTCGCCGGCATCGAGGGTGCCGTCGGCGTCGGCGTCGACCCAGGAGTGGATGGCGTACTTGACGGTCGGCGTGGTCGACGGGAGGAGCTGCAGGGCGACCTGGCTCGAGTTTTTGACGGCGTAGATCCGGGAGATGCCGACCGACTGCTGGACCGTCGCCACCTGGCTCATCATCTCGGCCCGCACGCTCGAGCGCCAGAGGTTGGGGATGGTGATGCCGACGACCAGCGCGATCATGGCCACCACCACCATCATCTCGGTGAGGGTGAAGCCCCGCTCGCGGCCGCGGCGCCTGGGGACAGCCGGCGGTTCAAACGCTGTACAGTTCATCAGCTCCAGCATGGGACCCCCCCCGGCGGTCCGTCAAGGCGCGCGGGCCGGCATTCAAGAAGCTTTGACAATCGCGGCCGGGGCGCCCGGGCCGCTCACGGCGGCGCCGTGAGGTCGAGGGCCCACACCCGGCCGCCGAGGTCGGCGACGAAGAGGGTGTCGCCGGAGCGGGCGAGGCCGCCCGGGGTGATGCCCTCCGGACCGAGCTCGATGCGCCGCGCCGACCCGCCCTCCACCAGCCACAGCGCGCGCGCCGGCGCGTCGGTGACCAGCCAGCGCTCGGGGTCGAGCGCCAGCGCCTGCGGCCGCGAGTAGAAGTCGGGCCAGGCCTGGGGCAGCTCCACCACGGCACGCGGTGATCCCTCGCGGTCGAGGACCTGCAGCCGCCGGTTGGCGGTGTCACAGACCAGGAGGCGCCCGTCGTCGAGCCAGGCCAGCCCCACCGGCTCCTCGAGCTCCCCCGGCGCGGCGCCGGCGCGGCCGATGGCCGCGGCCCGCGGCGCCCCTCCCGCGGCGCTGAACAGCACCACGCGCTTGTGGCCGGTGTCGGTGACCGCGATCGTGCCGTCCGGCGCCACCGCCACCGCCCGCGGCCCGTACCATCCGCCCTCCGGCTCCGGCAGCGGCCGCGCGGCGCCGCTCGCGGTGTCGACGAGCAGCACGCGGTGGTGCCAGGTATCGGCGACCACCAGCACGCCGTCCGGGGTCCAGGCGACACCCTCCGGCTGGTCGAGCGTCTCGGCCAGCGGCAGGTCGAGGAGCCTTCCGTCGGCGGCGAAGAGGCTGACCGCGCCGCCGCCCGCGTCGGCCACTGCGAGGCGGCCGTCGGCGGCCGCCGCGAGCCCGCGCGGCTCCGTGAGCCAGCCCTCGCCGAGGAGGCGCGCGGAGCGCGCGCCGAGGGCGGCGGCGAGAGAGGCCGGCACCGTCGCCGCGGTGGACGCCGGGGCCGCCTCGCCGGTCGGGCGCAGCACCATGACGTCCGAGGAGCCGATGATGCCCCAGGGGCGGCGGGTGAAAACGTAGCGCAGCACCTCGCCGGCGCTCGGCCGCCGGTCCTCCATCACCCACCAGGCGCGCAGCGGCACGCGCTCGGCGCTGTACTCGGGGCCGAGGCTGCGGCGCAGCTCGCGCTCGGACTCGAGGTCGCAGACCACCAGCACCGGCCGCTGGCCGGGGCCCGGCGCCGCCCACCACACCGGCGCCCGCCGCCAGTGCCAGCTCAGGGGCCAGGCCGCCTCGCCCTGCACCGCCAGATCGCCGCCTCCCTCCGCCGCCGCCAGGCCGAGGCCCTCGGCGATCACCGGCTTGAGGTCGGGGCAGGTCTGGACGTAGATCAGGGCCTCGACGCGGTCGTGGTTGGGGCTGATCTCGTCGAGCACGAAGTTGGCGACCACGGTGGTCGCGAGGGTCGCGGCGAGGCCGGCGGCGGCCAGCGCCCGGCTCCACCAGCGGCCCTGCGGGCCGAAGCTGCGCGCGAGCTGCAGCCCGGCCAGGGGCAGGAAGGCCCACACCTGGTGGACGCCGAGCCAGGGCACCTTCTCGCCCAGGTAGGCGTACATCGCCACCGAGGCGAACGCGAAGGCGAGCAGCGACCGCTCGAGAACGCGCATGCGGCGGCCGCGGCGCAGCGCCCAGGCGAGCGCCGCCGCCACCGGCAGGAACTCGTAGAGCGC